>JAUCGG010000008.1:34601-55003 GCA_030378015.1 Desulfococcaceae bacterium HSG8 | reverse complement strand
ATCTTAATTATTTGGTGGGTTACGCTTCGCTCCATCCACCCTACGCCTATTGATGATTAAATCTGAGCTGCCAAGTGAAAACCGTATCTCCGATAACATCCGATTTGTCATCCGGTTCCGTAGTTGGATGGGTTTTGCGTTTCCATTTCACATTCATCGTTTTAAAAGACTCCGAGCCAACCTGCCCCGAACCTGACAGCGCGGCCCGGCAAAGCTCTTCCGGATTCTCCAGGGGTTCCGAATTGGATAACACGATAATCTCCTTATTTCCCTTATCTTTATCCACATGAAGCCAGTCATGCGCGCCTTCGGGAATCCTGTAGGTCTTTCCCCCGGAAACCGGATTGGTCTTTTTGCTGTAATCAGGATTAGGAAAAAACATTTTAATATCATCGCCAAGGGGATCAGCCTGGAATATATAAACATAACAGGATCGGTCAGGTGTGAAATGAATACTGTAATTATCACGGGAGGTAAGGGTTTCCCCGGGAAGCAGGTAAGTGATTTCCCTGCCCCGGAGATATTTCACTTCCACCTTGCAGAACGGGCGATCCGATGCGGCCGCAAATTTTTTCCCGGTATTTGTCACAGTCACCCCGGATTTTTCTTTCCCCGCTTCCGAATCATCGGCCTCAACCGCGATAATCTGATCCGGTGAAAGCCTGAAATTGCTGATCAGGTATGCTTTCACATTCTCGGCCCTTTCCAGGGAAAGCTGCCGATTCGGATCAGAACCCGGGATAGCCGCATGACCCCGGATTTCAAAGATATATTCCCTGAGAGCATGGGCTGTCATTGCCTGCCCCAGTGCATTCAGCCAGGGAACTGCCCCGGATGTGATCATGTAATGATCCGAATCAAAAGGAACCGCGACATGAACCGAAGGTTCTGTTTCCCCGGAACGCGTTGTCAGTGCCTTCACCAGATCATCAGAAGCGGGGACGGTTTCCCCATTAACGGCAATCACTTGGAAAAGCAATATAAAGCAGGCCAGTACACTCATTTTTTTAAAACGGTTTTTCATTTTTTCATCCTCCCTGTTTTCGGGGTGTTCCGGCTTTTACACAGGCCGGAAAAGGAGTGCAAAAAGGCATCCTTCATTTGTAATTTACTGCAGAACGATTTTTCAAATCGTTCCGAACGACTTGAAAAGTAGTTCTGCAGTCAGAAAAACGTAAGCTATGAAAAATGCTGCAAAATCATATTTTTGCAAAAATGCACTCCTTGTCTGTGACACCCTTGTTTTTTCTTCTTACTCTTTATATCAGATTTTATCCGGCATTTTGCACAAAAAAAATGGCCTGTAAATAGGATTTTTTAAATTGCTAATAGATACAGACTGATACGACTGAAATAAAAAGAATAGTACATCGCGAACTGCTTAAGCAGATGGCAGAACCGGCTCCGAACCGCTTCTGAGTGCAGAAGTATTTCAGCAATTAATCGAATACCTGGGATTCAGACATTTCCTGATTATAACGGATTTCGGGGGGACATCTGAAAACAGCCGGCAATTCATTGCCGACAAGGCCCCCGCAGCCTGCGGGAGTCCCGGAGGGACGACTGATTCGGTCGTCCCTCCGGGACTCAGGGAGATTGCCGATGCCTTACCCCGGCAATGAATTGCCGGGCTATTTTCAGGTGTCCCTCCGGGACAGGAAAGTGCCTCCCCTAAATCCGTTATAATCAGGACATTTCTATCGCCATTCCTATTCGTTTTTCTTAATTGGGAGATTGGAATTGCTTGTGAAACCATTGCCGGAGGTATGGCACAGACAAAGGATGAAATCCGGCAGTTCCTGGGAGGTCAGAGAGAATAGCTGTGCTGTGAGAATGGCCTGTTACGCCGCTTTGTAAGGCTTTTAACATCTTTCCGAAGAAGGCGTCATGGGGCAAGGGACAAGGGACAAAATCTGTGCTGGTCTCTCTGTGGAGCGTATCGGAGGAATCCTCGATAAAGCTGACTGAGAAATTCTTTTCCCACATAAAGGATGGGAAAGACAAAGCTGCCGCGCCCGGCAGGAAATCCGGGAAGCCGGTTATGATCATCCTTTTTTCTGGGCGACTTTTGTTCTGCATGGCGGTGATTGCGGGGGGCACTTTTAACCGGATTAACTTGCTGAAATTATGCAGATGATGGGATATAACCCGGGGTCATACCTGCAACAAATATTTTCCTTTGACAGTTTCATATTGTTGATATAATATACCAGCAATATGAAAGACATGATAAGATTACAGATGAGTATGGCAAAACCGCAGACAAGCCTTACGGCTTCAAATATTCCCTGGTTTACATAGTAAACGGCGAAAGAGCCGTCGGTTATGACAATGCCGAAGGAAAAAGGGATCACAGACATTATAACGGGGTCCGGGTGCATTTGAAAAAATGGGGTAAATTTTGATTGTCAATAAAATAAGTATGTTACAAGAAATACATTTTTGCCGATCCGCCATGTTTCACGATGTATTCCAAATACATAAATCAGCTTAACAGCTTTTAAATAAAGAATTATCAGTAAATCGAAAAGTTTCCGGCAAGTCTTGCAAAGAGTAGATCGAAAACTTCTGCGAACAGTGGATTCCGGGTTAAAATCGGAAAACATCCGTTTTCCGATTTTCCCCGGAATGACAGTATGTTATCCGAAGGCGACATCTGTCATTCCGGGGAAAATTAAAAAACGGATGTTTTTTAATTTTAACCCGGAATCCACTGATTATACGATTTTGAGACGATTTATCGGAAATACGGCCTTCGCTTTTTTACCCCATTTTTTCAAATGCGCCCTATATCAGAAGGGACGATTAATTATGGTAACAGAGCTTAGGGTAGGGAACTCCGAATAAATAATATTTTACAAGTATCTGCCGGAGTTTCACCTCTGGAGGAAGGATAACGATGCTAACCCTTATGAGGATGACGGGCATTTTCCTTTTGAAATTGAGCGGCTGGCACGCGGTGAAGGGGAATTCTCGGAGGGAAGAAACACGCTCCGACGCGGGGAAAAAGGACAAAGACGGAGTGAGATACAGACAGGTCCCAGGTCGGTATTGTCGGAGACAACGCGTCTGTACAGGGTGACTTACACATCGGAAACAGGTTCAGCATACAGGCTGAAAAAGTCCGGGGAGTTGTTCAGGCCGGTAATATCGGTAATCTGACACAGACTTTCGGCAAAGAGTGATTCATGGAAATGTAGGGTGGAGCGAAGCGCAACCCACCGTCTGCCGTTTCCCGACTCTGATGGTTAATCCCGGAGACTATGCTTCTGCTCTTTCTTCAAAATCATAAGAATCCGGAAAAAAAGTCCCTCGTTGTTGTGCGCTGTTTATAATATAATTCTGAATCAGAGGCACCAGTTGCTGAACATTAGAGAAGAATTCACTCCAGGAGTATAACACGGAACCGTTTAACTCATCTGAAATCCACATTATTTTATCATCTCCGATAATAGAGCCATATTCCTGAATACCATAAATCTTTAACAAAGTAATATCTTTCAGATAGTTCTCCTTTAACTCTCTGAATTCTTCATAGGCTGTTTCTACCCTGAAATCTTCTATCTGTATAGAAATCTTTTCTTTTAAATCATTTGCCAGCGATAAAACTAATCTGTAATTGTCTCCTTTTCTCCCGCAGTGTTGTATATACCTTCTTATGAGGGAGGAAGATATGATGTGTTTTATAGGATTTCTTGACGATAAAAATGCTTGAAGATACACCCGTTTTTTTTCAGACCGATGGTAAAGAGCGACTTCGTGGAGGTATGGGTCAAAAGTGTTCGTCAGCCATACATGACGTTCTGAGTAATTTCGTTTCTGTTCGGGATGCCTTGAATCATAAAATACGATACCTTCGCTTTTCGGATAATCGCAGGCATGTTCTTTGTGCCCCTCCCGGGATAAGAATAACGGAAGATCCTTTCTTTGAAAAAAATGACATGTTGTGTGCGATGAATTTTTCAACAGCAAGCTATGCTTTAAACAATAACCGACTTTTGATCCGATATCTGAATACTGGGACGGATTATAAATACAATTATCACAAGTATAAAGGTTTCTCATTTTTCAAACTCTTTGAAAATATTTCTGTATATGATTATAGCACCAGTTAATTCTGTCTTTCTTGCTGACATTATCTGATATGAATTGCCATTCAATAAGAGCTTCTTTGGCGCGAAACTGCACGGGGTATCGGTTAATACCCCGAAGGGGTTACATAATATAGCCCAGGGTAATCACCCTGGGAAAGATTATGTAACCCCTTCGGGGTATGTGCAACTTATAATGCCACAAAGGCGCGAAGTTTCACTAAGGTTCTTTGTGTATCTTTGTGTATTTGTGGCATTATTTAAAAAAAGTTGCATATTATATTATATGATTTTCGGTCGGCAATCAACCACTAAAACTGTCTTTATATAATAAACATTTCGATAACACAAGAAAAATATTTGTCAACAAAAAGCGGCATCAATTACACTTTTCCTGGCTGTAGAACAATTTTTCAAATTGTTTTAAACAATTTGAAAAATTGTTCTACATTAAAGTGACAAATGAAGGATGCCAAAAAGCTATCCAAAACCGTGCCGGGATACTCCGTTTATCCCATTGACTTTTCCCGGAGTATCTGAAAAAAATACGTTACAGGCAGGGAAAAAGGAGTGCAAAAACAGAGCGAAGCGGTTTTCTGCACTGGCAAACGGTGCTGAAGACACCGATAAAGCAGGAGATTATCTACTGATTATTTTTTACCGTTCAGAGTTCGGAAGCCGGATCCGTCTTACTATAAAGATAGCAGAACCCTTTAGAATGACACGACTCACACCCGATAAAACCCGACAAAATACTTCAGTTCTGCGTTCATATCTGCTTTATGCGCTTCTTTTACTCTGTATCTGCATTGCCGCTCTTTTTTATCCGCCTGTCCGGTTCATAAGGGAACAGATTGATATCCGGGTCTGCCCGGATCATATAAGTGTGAGGGGAATATATGTTTTTAAAAATCCTTTTCCGTTTCCTGTGGTTCAGGGTTTTTTCTACCCCGTTCCCACAGATGAAGATCATCCCGAACCTGTCCTGTTATCCGCAGAAAAATTATTACCGGGGCAAAAAACTGTCCCTTTGAATTCTGTTTTTGGTAAATTCCGCTACAACCTCTTTTTCCGGGCAAAAGAGGAAATCGCAATTCAGATTGAATATCGTCAGGATGCCTTGGAAAAGAATGCATGTTATATCCTGACCACTACAAAGCTGTGGAAATATCCGCTTCAGCAGGGGCTTTACCGTCTGTTTACCGACGGTGCGGATATTACCTTCTCCAATTATCCTCTGGAACATAACGGGCAATTATTGTATTTTAAGAAGAAACAGTTTATGCCGGAGGAAGACTGGTATTTTTCATGGGAGGTGAAAAAATGAAGTACGGGCAAATCAGCTTCATGACTATGGCAATGCTTTTCATGGCAGGCGAGGCATGGGCAAATCCGGGGCCGAATTCGACCTCCTTCCTGTTTATATTCGGATTTCCCTTTTCTTTACTTATCTTTTCAAGCATCGGGGGAGTATATGAACTGCCGAAGGAAATCCGGAGCAATGAGATAAACGAAAAGAAAATAGCTACTAATACGCTGATCCTGTTTGCCTGCTTTATTTTTTCTATGCTAATGTATTTTTTACCTTATCTGATATCGTTGATTTTAGGATTTATAAGCCTGATCAGGGGGGTACGTATGATAATCTGGGGCGCGAGGGTGAAAAGTGAAAATGCTTCCTCTTCACGTCTTATCAGCAGCGGGTTGCTGCTGATTTTATTTACTCTTGTTTTTTCAGCAATAACGGTGCTGGACTTTAATTCCTATCAGTCCAGCTTCAATTTCACCAATGGTTCCGGATCGCAATTACACAGAGCTTATAGGACTGCCCAGGTGTATTTTAAAAAAAATCCGAACGGTGTCATAACAGAAAAGGTTTTAGCGCAGGAAGGCTTTGAAGCATGGGGCGGCAGGATCGTCATCGAAGCCGGAAGGAAAGATAATCTTATGATAAAAATCCTGCCAGATTGGACAGGTTGGTATAAAAAAGAAGGACGACGGATTAATGCAAAAGGGGAAATTGTGACAGCACGAAAATTTTTGAAATCACAAACCACAAATTCCGAATCACAAATAAATTCCAAACTACAAACTCCGAATCACAAATAATACAAAACACAAAAAGGAGTTATCATGAAAAAAAATGCTTTATACATTATTCTGACCATCCTGATCATAAGCAGTTTTTCACATGCTGAAATGAATCAGAATTTTAATGACCGTGAGCCTGTCAGGGCAGGGCAGTTTTATCCCGGGACATCCTCCGAACTCTCAAAAACGGTGAAGGGCTATCTTGAGGATGCTGTAAAACCTTCAGGAGAAAGACCTGTTGCCATCATATCCCCCCATGCTGGATATATTTATTCCGGCCAGATCGCGGCAGACGCGTTCAGCCAGGCTGCTGATCATTCGTATGACCTGATCATCCTTCTGGGGGTCAATCATACCTCACCCGGATTTACAGATATATCAGTGTATCCTGGAGGATATAAGACTCCCTTGGGCCTTGCTGAAACAGATAAAGATTTTGCAAAACAGTTGGTTGCTTCGGGAAAAAATATTGTATTCGATGAATCGGTTCATGCCCGTGAACACTCAATTGAGGTCATGGTTCCGTTTGTACAGGTTCTCTTTCCCAATGTCAGAATTGTTCCGATTATTGTGGGTACGCCTGATCTGAACCTGTGTACCCGGTTCGGGAAAACCCTTGCCCATATGCTGAAGTCCCGAAAGGCCCTGATTGTTGCAAGTTGTGATCTGTCGCATTATCCGAACTATGAAGACGCGAAAAAAGCAGATAAAAAAACACTGGAAGCAATAATGACACTGGAGCCGGATACCTTTTTTTCGACAATCCGTGAACAGGAAAGAAGCGGCATTAAAAACCTGGCAACCTGTGCATGTGGCGCCGCGCCTGTGATGACCGTGATGGCAGCAACAAAAAGGCTGGGCGCGAATTCCGCCAAGCTTGTCAGCTATGCCAATTCAGGGGATGTGCCGGTGGGGAGTCGTGACAGGGTTGTGGGGTATGGGGCTGTTTCATTTGTGAAAAATAACAAATAACAAATTCCAAATAAATCACAAAAAACAAATGACAAATCACAATTTGTAAGGAACCCGATTCGGGTAAACAGGCCCCTATGTTGCTCGGTTCGGATTGACAAATCCGAACCCCCGCTGCGGGGGATTTGTCAATCCCCCGCGAGCAACAGGCGGTATTTTATTTACCGGGAAATCCCTAAATCGCAAATCCCTAAATCGCAAATCGCAAATCGTAAATCGCAAATCGCAAATCGTAAATCGCAAATCGTAAATCGTAAATCGCAAATCGCAAATCGTAAATCATAAAATCATAAAATCGTAAATCTGATGAAAGCCGGACGCCGAAAGACAAAGCGCAAAAGCAGGAAGCTGGAACCCGGAATACAGGGACAGGAAGAGACAGCCATGCCCGGGGGCATCTTCAGTTTCTCCGGTTTCCGGCTTCCGATTTCTGCTTTTTATCTCCTCATTGTCGGATTTATCTCTCTCCTGGGCCAGGTTGTTATTCTCCGGGAACTGAATATCGCATTTTACGGTGTTGAACTGGTCTATGTCCTTGCAATGGGGATATGGCTTCTCTGGACCGGCATCGGCGCTCTGATCGGGCGCAGGAACTACACCCCGTCGGTCAGGGTCATCAAATTCCTGCTGGCGATATTCGCTATACTGCTGCCCGCGGAACTGGCTTTTATCCGGGGTTCAAGACTCCTGTTCGGAGGTGTGCCCGGGGGATATCTTCCCTTCGGACAGCAACTGGTCGTTGTCATCATCTCCCTTCTTCCTGTCGGAATTCTACTGGGACTTCTGTTTCAATGGACAGCCAAATTATATATCAGGGAGGGAAAAAACCTTGCCCTGGCTTATGCTGTTGAAAGCGCGGGCGCGCTGATGGGAGGACTGGCTTCTACTCTCCTGCTTCACTTCGGGGTTCAGAATTTCACAATCACAATCCTGTGCGGTGTGGTTGCAGTCCTTTCCTCTTTCAGCCGCGAAACTCCTAAAGACGAGGCCGGTCTGCCGGGCGATGAATACTTCAAAAGCGCGGTCTTTTTTATCCTTATGTTCATTTTTTTCTCATCCGGGAAAGCAGATCACTTCATGACCCGATGGAATCACCCCCATCTCGTTGATACCTGTGATTCGCCGTACAGCCGGCTTACCATATCAGGTCGGCAGGGTCAGCTTTCGGTATTTGAAAATAACGCGCTGGCATTTGAAACCCAGGGCACGTCTGCCGAGGAATTTGTGCATCTGGCCGCTATACAGCATCCCAAGCCGGACCGGGTACTTGTAGCCGGAGGCGGAACAGAGGGAATTGTCAGGGAGATTTTAAAACATGCGCCGCTGAAAGTGGATTATGTCGAACTGAATGCGGTTTTACTTGATCTGGCAAAGAAACATCTGCCCTCGGATTATAAGGAATCGCTTGATGCTTCAGCGGTCAGGGTTCGCCATGCTGATCCGAGAAAATTTTTGGAAGATGCGGGCACATATGATCTTATATTGGTGGGAATGCCTGATCCGGCTTCGGGCCAGTCAAATCGCTTTTATACCCGTGAGTATTTCAGGGAATGCTCGGATAAGCTGACACCGGACGGGGTGCTGGCTTTCCGGCTTCGGTCTGCGGAAAATCTCTGGAGCCGCTTTCTCACCTATCGGAATGCGAGTATCTGCAACGCGTTGGCATCTGTATTCCGTGATGTCCTGGTGCTTCCGGGAGTTACCAGCACAGTTATTGCGTCAGATGCACCCCTGATCAGGGACTCCGCCAGGCTGATTGAGAGGTTTGAACAGAGAAAAATCCGGCCAAAACTTGTCACCCCCGCTTATATCAACTATCTTTATACAAATGACAGATTTTATGAAATCGCAAACCGGATTTCTTCGACAAAAGCATTGCCGAACACAGATACACGCCCGGTCTGCTACCAGTATTCCGGCATGATATGGCTGTCCAAATTTATCCCCGGGATGATTCATAAAGATATCTCATTTTCCGACCTGTCTGATCGGGCGCGGATGATGATGTGTGCTGTTGTTATATGCCCTGTTTTACTGTTCCTGCTTGCCAGGGGCCGGCCCGGAATGAGGAGCGTTCTGCTTGCCGGGCTTGCCGGATTCATAGGCATGATACTGGAAACCATGCTGATGCTTTACTACCAGGTAAAACACGGGGTGCTGTTTCAGAATATCGGAATCCTGCTTATGATGTTCATGGCCGGACTGGCCGCGGGGTCAGTTGCAATGGGCAAAGCGGCTGAAATCCGAGGAAGAGAATTCGAGGCAATCAGCGGGTGGCTGGGAAAAGGATTGCTGGCCGGCTTCGGAATCCTCAGCCTGATATTCATCGCTCTGTTAAGATATGACTATGAATCAGGAATTATTGTCATATCGCTTTTACAGTTCCTCACAGGCTTCCTGGTGTCCGGGGTATTCTCCTTCGCGAGCCTGTTGGGAGCGGAAGATCAGGAAACCGTGGTTTCACCGCTTTATGCCGCGGATTTGTTCGGGGGATGTATAGGCTCATTATTGGGAAGCCTGGTCTTTATCCCGTTCCTGGGGATGGAACAGTCCGCAGTGATGGCGGCACTGCTCGGGGTGGCCGCTCTTATAGCGATCTGACCACAAAAGGAGTGCAAAAACGGAGCCGATAGGCGGATTTTTGGCATACGCTCCGTCGCAAAAAATGCAAAAAATCCGCCTAGCGGCTCCATTTTTGCACTCCTTTTTTATTCGGGTATCATAAGTACCCGAATGTCTCCGAGATTGTAAATTTGCCCCGGTTTCAGCATTGTTTCTTCCAAATCGGTTTTCATATAAATCCCCGCGAATGAGCTGGCAGGATTTGGTGCTTGTAATTTGTGATTTCCCGGATATGTTTTTCTCACTTCTCACTTCTCACTTCTCACTTCTCACTTCTCACTTCTCACTTCAAACTTCGTAAAAAAGCCAGCACAGCGAGTATTATCAGGATATCATCAGCACTTCCGCCCGTACTCCCCACATGCAGATTCACACCTGAAACAAGCAGCGCGGCCGCTGCCACAGTCCATGTGAGACGGTTGACAGCCTGCTCCGCCCGCTGAACTGCTTTCCGGGTATCAGCAGACATGGCGGTCTGAACAGTAAGCTTCCCGTTCTGGGCCTGGTTGATAATATCCTCCAGCCGGGTCGGCAGTTTCAGCATCAGTTGCGCCAGGTTCGCGGCCTCCTTTATCCACTCTTCCCCGTGCTCCAGGATTTCTTCTGCCGCGTAGCGCTCGGCAAAGGGGACAGTTTTGGCCCAGACATCGAAGTCCGGGTCAAGATTGGCTGCCATCCCGGAAAGAATGCCCAGGGCCCTGGCTATAAACAGCGTATCTGCCTGGAACTGGATCGGGGCTTCATAGATCACATCTTTATATTCCTTGATAAATGCACGGGCTTCTTTTAATGCAACATCACGCATTTTCCCCACGCCCACTCCCCACAGATGGCTGAATAATGCTTCATGAGCCTCTTCCATGCGTCTCATATCCGCTGTTTTCAGCAGTGTTCCTGCTTTTACAAGAGAACTCACGACCCTCTGAGCATCATGGGTCCCGATCCCGATGGCATATTCCCGGAGCGCGGCCCGCAACCGTTCAGGAATGGTGACAGACATGCCGAAATCAACAAATACCAGTTGAAAAGGACGATCAGGTTTATAGGAAACCCGTGCATCAGGCTCAAAATCGGTGATTCCTGCTTCGATCTCATCAGGATGAGGAAGGGGCCTGACGAAAAGATTCCCGGGATGGGGATCCACATGTACAAAATAGGTCTCAAAAACCTGGCGCATATAGACCTGGTAAAGCTTATCCGCCACCTGGGAACGGTTGATGCCCGCAGCTTCAATGGCCTCCAGGTTGCCGATTTTTATATAGTTCACATCTTCCAGGGTCAGGGTGCGGCGGGCACAATATTTCCAATATACTTTGGGAATATAAACATCTGTGTCATCTGCAAAATCACGGGCAAGACGCTCGGCATTCCGGCCTTCGGCTTCAAAATCCAACTCCTTTCGGGTAACAGTGGTAAATTCTTCCGACAGCCAGTCCAAGTCAACCCTCTGGCTGATACGCTTATAATATTTCAGCCAGCGGAACGCCAGCCCGATGGCCTTCAGATCTGTTTCCACCAGCACGTCAATCCCTGGCCGCAGCACCTTTACAACAACATCCTCTCCGGAGATCAGCCTGACCCGGTGTACCTGGGCCAGCGACGCGGCTCCCAAGGGTTTCGGGGATATATATCTGAATATCCTGGTGACAGGACATCCGAAATCCTCCTCGATCTGCGCGAGGATATCTTCCAGTTTTTCAGGTGAAACCTCATCCTGCAGGCCGGATAATTCCCCGGTCACTTCCGCAGGCAGGATATCCACACGGATACTGAGGAACTGTCCCAGCTTGATCAGAACGCCCCCCATCTCCAGGGCCAGGAAGCGATATTCGCGGGCAATGGCTTTCCAACGGGGCATGGGCGGTGGCCGAAACAGACGGAGAAAGGGACGGTTCAGGAGGATATCCCACCACAGGGCATGAAGAAACGCCTTGGCAAAAAAACGGCGCACCTTGCGGTAGCGTTTCATATCTATTTCCGAGATGTCAGATTCAGCAGGGGCATGACCAGCTTGATTCATTAAATATTCTCGTTACGGGATTTTGTTTTTTTGTTGATTATAAGGGTTTCAGCATCTATATCAGAATCTATACCATACAAAATTTTTTTTAATCTGACAAGCTTTTTAGTTTGTTTACACTTTATTGTAGTACTGCAACTTACAAGTTCGTCACGGGCGCATTTATAACTTGGGGGAGTCCCGGAGGGACGACTGAAAATAGCCCGGCAATTTATTGCCGGGCGGATATCCCCCGTTTTTTTCAGTCCCGGAGGGACTGAATGATCCGGAATACTCACCCGGCAATGAATTGCCGGGCTATTTTCAGAAGTCCCTCCGGGACTGAAAATCACTCCCCCGACTTATAAATACGCCCGTTCGTCACCCCCTTTCGTAAAGGAGGCCGGTGGGATTTTACGGTGTGATAAAAGTCAGTTACGCCAGAAATCTCCCCTGCCCCCCTTTAAAAAAGGGGGAGGAATTTACAAGTTGATGTAGTAGTACTGCAACTTAGGTGATTTCCAATAAAAAACATACCGGATCGAAGTTTGTAGTTCCGCCTTCAGGCGGTGTTAAGCCGCCTGAAGGCGGAACTACAAACTGCACTTGGTATATTCTTTTCTGGAAATTACCTTACAAATTCCTCACCCCCTTTTTTAAAGGGGGTCGGTGGAATTTTACGGTGTGATAAAAATCAGTTACGCCAGAAATCCCCCTGCCCTCCTTTAAAAAAGGGGAGGGAGGAATTTACAAGTTGCTGTAGTAGAACGATTTTTCAAATCGTTCCGAACAACTTGAAAAGTCGTTCGGCAGTCAGAAAAAGTGTAACTACTTTTCAGCTTCTATGAAAATGAAAGGTATCGTTTTTTATTATATACATTCAGATAAAAATCGGTCGATAAATATATATGGCCTTGATTTTCGTTCGATCATTTGTCTGAACCACGATTTACAGAATTAAAGGATTGACAGGATAACATGCTGTAAATCCTGTTTATCTTTTAATGCTGAAAATCCGGGTTCAGATAATGGCCGAAACGAAGATCAAGGTCGTTTTTAACCCGGAATCCGCTGTTAAAAAGAAAGTTTTCGATCTGCTGACATTCGATTCAGGAGTCCATTTTTGCACTCTGTTCTTCTTTTAACGAATAAACAGAATAACTTAAATGTTTCCCGAAATTTTTTTTCTGATCTGTAAGCCCCTGTTTGATCTCTCATCTTTTAATTATTATATATTTTAACATGTTAACCACGGAATACACGAAATACACAAAAAAAAGAGAGCTTTTATGCTGATATGAAAGATGCCGGAAAAAGAATATGATTCCGATAATTTCGTGTCTTCCGTGTTTTTCGTGGTTAAAACTTTCGCTGTTAGCAAATCCCCTATAAGCAAGGCTTCCCGTATCAGAACTAAAATTTCGGGAAACCTTTAAAGATAACAAGTTATTGTTGATTTTTGAGATCAACGGAATGGCAAGAACAGGATGACAAATTCAGAAATCTGTGATAGTCAGTAGAGCAGTAGAGCGAAAAGTCACCGGAAGCCTCTCGTCCCCGGGCTTTGCGTGGGAACCAGCATGTACCGGAGCTTTTCTATCTGCTGATAACGGTCCTAAGGCGATTTCCAGAAAAGAATATACCAAGTGCGGTTTGTAGTTCCGCCTTCAGGCGGTGTTATGCCGCCTGAAGGCGGAACTGCAAACTTTGATCTGGTATGTTTTTTATTGGAAATCACCTAAGTACTCTGTTTCAGAAATAACGTCAGGGTTGTACAGAAAAAATCTTCCGAATGCGGAGTGCAAAGCTTGCTTTGTCTGCCCGGGATTCTCGCAAAGCAAGCTTTGCACTCCTCGGAATTTATAACCCGGACATCATTTATGAAACGGGGTTTAGCGTCCCGCTGTCCGGGGTTTTCCGTATGCTGACGCAAAGCGTGGGAACGAGAAGCTTCAGGGACTTTTCCGATCTACTGATAATCATAAAAACGGAGCCTTTTATGGAAAGAGAATTCAATGATACCGGGTTATGTGTTCCCGAAAGACATTATATGGCAGACACATCCGGGAAAATAGAAAGTATTCGCTCAGAGAGGGGTTTCTGCTGATTTATGATTTCAATAAAAACAAGGAATACAGACAAGAGCAGATCGTATTTGAGGATAAGCGGATATTTGCGGTCTGGGTATGAAAAAATTTACGATTTGCGATTTATGTCCGTCCGGTCGTAAATCGTAAATCGTAAATCGTAAATCGTAAATCGTAAATCGTAAATCATCAGTGATTGCGGAAAGGAGAAATGAAATGCAGCATTATCGGATAACCATATGTGTCATGCTGTTGATGCTGACGGTTTTAACAGCGGGTTCGGCCTACCCCGATGTAACCGGGGAACCAGGAATTTTATCCTCCAAAACATCGCCCAGGATTGCAGGAGGCTCTGAAGCTCAACCGGGGGACTGGCCATATATAGCTGCATTGATTGATAATAATGAGTCTTCACTTTATTCCGGTTTTCTTTGCAGCGGATCGCTGATTCACCCGCGATGGGTGGTTACGGCCGCGCATTGTGTAAAAGATACATGGCTCAATTTTGAATGGGATTCGGACCCTGGGGATATTGATGTGGTATTGGGCCTTCATGATCTGAAAAACGATACTGGCCAGCGGATCAGCGTAAAAAGAATTATTTCTCACCCCTCCCACACTTGTTCGGAAAACGATTCGGATATTGCACTGTTAGAATTGAATGAGCGCGCGTCATATCCCTCTATAGGACTGATCCGGGAGGAATTTCTTCCCCAAGGAAGGGAAGTTATCACCGCGGGCTGGGGACATACAGAACCGGATGCTGAAGAAATTTCAGAGACACTGCATCAGCTTTCCCTCCCCCTGGTGTCTGGCGAGATTTGCCAGGAATCATACAGTGATAATGAGATAACCGATAATATGCTGTGCGCTGGCTATAGCCAAGGCGGCAGGAACATATGCCAGGGGGACAGCGGCGGCCCCCTCGTCATAGAAGACGGAGAGACCAGGCAACTGGCGGGCATTGTCAGTTGGGGACCCAGCGAATGCGTGAAACCCGGGTATTACGGGGTTTTTACGCGGGTATCCGCATTCCGTAATTTTATTTACGAATATGTGCCGGCTCTGAATATCACCCTTCCGCCAAGTGCATCAGAAGGAGACAGTATTCTGAAAGGGACTGTGAGTGTGAATAAGGTTCCTGACGGTGGTATGACGGTAAATCTGATTTCTGACAGCCCTTGGGAAGTCAGCATACCTGACCAGGTCACGATTTCCGCGGGCACTGCATCCGCTGTTTTTGACATAACTGTTTCAGACGATACGCTCTTGGACGGCACCCAGGATATTATGATTACCGCTTCGGGCCCGGACGGACTGTCTGCATCCGGCATTATAGGAATCCATGACAATGAAACCGCTGTCCTGAGTCTCCGTCTGCCTGAAAGCCCTGCAGAAAACAGCGATGTCATCTTCAATGGAGGTGAGGTTTCTGTCAGCAGTCCCCCGGATAAAGATATCGCTGTATCCCTGGCGTCAGATAATAAAAACAAGGTAATGATCCCGGAAACAGTGTTCATTCCTGCGGGGGAGACCTCGGCTATGTTTGATGTAACCATTATCAGCGATCAGGTGACTTATGGTACCCGGGCTGTAACAGTTACCGCGTCAGTACCGGGATGGACCCCGGGCAGCGGTGTCATTCATGTTGTTCACTATCAAACTGATTTTTTTACCGAAGATTTTGACGAGAGCAGCGATCTGGCATATCAGACACTGGTCTTTATTCCCTGTGATTCGGAAAATTTTTACAATATGTGTCGTAAACAGGCTGAGGAGTTTCCCACTGACCCTTCCGGCGGAATTATGCTTAATCCGGAAGAGGACGGTTACGAGAAGGTCAGCCTGTCCGGAGGTGCGGAAGTATCACTCTACGGGATTACCTATTTCTCGTTCTATGCGGGTGACAACGGAGATATTACGTTCGGACACGGGGACAGCAGCGGACAGGTATCATTAGCCGGGCATTTTGACCAGCCCCGGATTTCGAGCCTGTTTGCCAATCTGAGTTCGGAGGGATCAGTCTCATGGAAACAGTTGAACGACAGGGCTGTTGTGACCTGGCAGGATGTTCCGGAATCTCCCGGCAGCGGCACAAACAGCTTGCAGGTCGAGATGTTTTTCAGCGGAGTCATCCGTATCACTTACCTGGATATATCTTCAAAAGGAGGCATCGCGGGGCTTTCAGAAGGAAAGGGTATGCCGGAGGAATTTTCCGAGACCGATCTGGGCGGTTGTGTTCCCTGTATCGCCGGGGATGCTGATTACAGCGGAACTGCAGAACTGAGGGATGCTATACTGATTCTGAGATTTCTGACAGGAGCAGGCGTAACGGGGCCCTGCAGCGAATCAGATGCTGACGGGGACGGAAAAATAGGAATTCCGGAAATCATCTTTATTTTAGAAATCGTTGCAACGGACTGATGTGAGCCTCATCTGTCCCAGGGCGTATTTGAAAGTGTCAGGTGAGCAGTCCTCGTTCCCAAACTCCGTTTGGGAACGCAATTTCAGGCAAAACTCCGTTTTGCATGGCAAGCAGAGTTTGTCCCGGGCGCATTCCCAAAAAGTAGGAAATTCTCGTTCCCCGTATTTCATTTTAAATCGGTGGATTAAACGGAATGCCTCGCAAGGCAGAGCCTTGCCGGATGCATTCCCAGGCGGAGCCTGGGAACGAGTAACATATTGAAGTTTATCATATGTGATATGCAACCTACTTTTGGGGAATGCTCCCAGTTGACAGAAGTCCCGGAGTCCCGTAGGGACTGCTGAAATATTTCATTGTATTTCAGTAAGTTCAATCGTCCCTGCGGGACTCGGCAAATTATGCATATCCGACCCGGCAATGAATTGCCGGGCTGTTTTCACAAGTCCTGCGGAACAATAAAAGCGACTCCCCCAAGTTGTAAATACGCCCGTCCCGAACCGCTCCCAGCGGATTGACAAATCATGCTTGGGATTTGTCAATCCCAAGCGAGCATTTCGAGAGCACGTCCTAAACACAGACATATAATGCCACAAACACACGAAGAAACAAAAAAACACAAAGAGCCTTCGTGAGCCTTTGTGACTTCGTGGCATTATAAGGTTGCACATCTCGTTTATATCCGCATTTCGTACACGACCAAAAAATCCTGTAAAAGTGGAATACTGACATCCTGAAATACTCTTTTCACCCCATTGACTTCTTTATTCTTTTATGGATAAATAAAATAAAAACATAACAGTTTATGGAGGTTAAGGAAATTTTTTCATTGGTTCGGATATCGGAGTGCCAAACGGGAGCATTTCCCAAAAGTATATCCCGTTCCCGTTGCTGATCTGCCAAACTGTAAGTTTGGCACTCCGAATATCTGAAACAACTGCTGGCCAAGAGTGCAAAGCTTGCTTTGCGAGTCGTGCCCGGACACGGGAACTCGCAAAGCAAGCTTTGCACTCCGGGCTGGCGTTCAATTCTCTTTTGAAATCGGATAAAAAAAATGAAACGCTTTTTAATCAGAGCATTGCTCATATTTATATGTTTTTGTCTGAATATTGCTCCGGCTTTTGCAGAGGAAGTAAAAAGGGGGCACAATGGCCCTGTAAAAAAGACGGAGATGAGGGTAATATTCGAAAATGGAGAAACTGTTGACGGCCGCGTGATCAACGGGAATGACCTGATTGAAATTATAAAGGAAACGGATTTATTCATAAGGATAAAAAATTCGATTATCGAAAAAGGTCTGGATTTTGAGAGATTGCCTCCGGAACCTGTAAAAAAGGAGGCTTTACCCAAAGAACCGGGCGAGGAATATAGAAAAAAAATTCTGAAAAAACATAAGAAATTTCGCATAGTAAACAATGAGATAGAAATCACAAATTCTGAAATTCAATCTCGTTCCAAGGATTTACGGGGGACGCCGTATCAATCTTCCGTTTTTGCCCCCCAGACAATTTTTTATAAGAACCTGTCCTTCTGGACAGTCACCTTCAAAGGCAATACAGATTTCAATTCAGCCATCTTCAGCCGCAGGGCAGACTTCTTTTCATCCGCGTTCGGCAGTTTGGCAGACTTCGCCTCGGCCGCGTTCAGCGGTCCCGCATTCTTCAATTCAGCAGTGTTCAGCAGCAGGGCAGGCTTCGGATCAGCTACCTTCAACGGCGCAGCATACTTCGGATCAGCCGTATTCGGCCGCGACGCGGAGTTCTGGGAAGCTGAGTTCATGGGCAGGGCATCCTTTAATTCAGCCGCCGTCACCGGCAAGGCAGACTTCAGGTCAGCCATGTTCAACGACTACGCTGACTTCAGGTCAGCCGAATTCGGCGGATACGCTGACTTCAGGTCAGCCGAGTTCGGCGGGTACGCTGACTTCAGGTCAGCCGCCTTCAAAGGCTGCGCGGACTTCAGATCATCCGTATTCAGCCGGGACGCAGAATTCTGGGAAGCCGAGTTCAGCGGCTACGCATTCTTTAATACAACCATTTTCAGCGGTGATACCTACTTCAAATCAGTCATCTTCAGAAGCAAGGCAGACTTCACTTCAGCCGCCATCATCGGCAAGGCATACTTCAGATCAGCAATCTTCACCGGTGATGCGGACTTCAGGTCAGCCGCGTTCACCGGAGACGCAGACTTCAGTTCATCTGTCTTCAGCGGTTACGCGGACTTCACCCCGGCCACCTTCAACGCCAAGGCAGACTTCGGGTCAGCCGCGTTCAGAGATAAGGCATATTTTGATTCAGCCTTCAGAGGCGACGCAAACTTCAAATCAGCCAGTTTCAGCGGCTATACCTACTTCAGATCAGCCACCTTTGGCAGCAATGCATACTTTGATTCAGCCTCGTTCCGGGACTATACATATTTCAGGTCAGCCGCGTTCAGAAGCAATGCATATTTTGATTCAGCCTCGTTCAACGGGGACACAGACTTCGGGTCAGCCGTCTTCAGCGGTGATACATCTTTCAGCTCAGTCATCTTCAAGGACAAGGCAGACTTCACTTCGGCCATTTTCAGCAGCGACGCTTCCTTCCGGGAATCCGTTTTCAGCGGAGAGGTATTCTTCAGATCAGCCGCATTCAGAAGTGCGGATTTTATTCTGGCCATTTTCACTGAGTCACTTTATTTCCAAGGTGCTGAGTTCTCCGGAATATTAGATATCGGTGATTCAAAATTCCGGGGATATGCGGATTTCAGGGAAACCCGTATCAGGAAACTTGTTTCCAAATCTGAAAGCCCGAATGTTGTGAAAGCACCGGCAGATTTCAGAAAGGCAAAAATTTCAGAAGCCCATTTCCAGTATATCATCTTTGAAAATGAAGTGGATTTCTCTGATGCAGAATTCGGCGCAACTGATAAAAATGAAAAAGATAGCAAATTTGCCACTGTATTCCGCTCCATAACCTTTAAATCCAATGCGGATTTTATCCGGACAAAATTTTCCTGCGATACAGCCTTTGAAATGATCAAGTTCAGAAAAGATGTGAACTTCAAACATGCCCGCTTTAAAGAGGAGGGGAAAGATAACAATCCCAGGTTCTGGTTTTCCTATATTGACTTCAAAAACCTCCTCATAAAATGGGAACAGCTTCCGGAAATTGAAAATATTGTAATGACATATGATAAAAAAATAAAAAGCTTCCGGGATATTGAAGAAGAACAGGAGCACCCACGATCCCAAGGCGAAAAAAAAGCAGAGCCAACTCCGGATCAGTTGGAAAATCTGTCTGAGTTCTTCCAGGATCTTGAAGCAAATTTTCGGAGCCAGGATCAGTTGGAGGATGCGAATGAGGCATTTTTTCATACAAAAATGCTTGATTTGGAAGCAGCAAGGAAGGGGGAAGATACCTGGGAACGGGTGACAAAAGAATTGGAATGGATTTTCTGGGGAATCCCATGCGGTTATGGTACGAAAATCTGGCGGGTTGTATGGGGAATTCTCATTTTTCACCTGTTCTTCAGCATCATATATTTTGCAAAAGGCGGCCTGTTCCGTGTGCATGAGGAAGATGATACGAACTTGAAGGAAAGAAGCATTTTTGATTTTCCGAACCAGTATATTTCGGATGCTCCCTGCACTGAGAATTATGAAGGGGAGGAAAAGCTGAAAATGGCGCATCGCTTCAGCATGGCTTTCCTGTTCAAATTCGGAAGAGGAAAAGATACTGTAAAAATTAAAAATACCTGCAAATATTTTGTCTGGACCGAATGGGTCCTGGGCTTTTATCTATGGTTCTGTTTTGTTGTCACGTCATCCAACACATTTCCGCTGATTAACCGCCTGATTGAAGGTGTGTTCTGATTTGGAGAGCATTCCTCAGCACAAAGGGAGCTGACACTCCGGGTTCGCACTTCCGCCTTCGGCAACCGCCTGAACGCGGAACCGCGAATCTGGAATGTCCGTCGTAAGAAGTGTTACCGTGCCCCTCCGGAGCATTGCCCGTTCCGGTCTGGAAAATGCCCCGGAGGGGCAAGGTTAACATAGCCCCGGATTTTAATCCGGGGTCAGGATCAGATAACGGTTCAGCCCCGGAGGGGCGATGTGGTTTGCGGACATATTCAATCCC
>JAUCGG010000008.1:17159-34502 GCA_030378015.1 Desulfococcaceae bacterium HSG8 | reverse complement strand
TCAGATAACGGTTCAGCCCCGGAGGGGCGATGTGGTTTGCGGACATATTCAATCCCGGGTAATCCCTCCGGGACGCGTCATTCTATACCGCACACGCCTTGGGATTAAAATCCCAAGCTACGTTACCATGCCCCTCCGGGGCATTGCCTTGGCAATTATTCGGCACTTTTTTGCAGGCTTGCAACCTGTTGTTTCAATACTTCGTTTTCCTTCTTCAGTTCGATCATGTACAAGGTGAGTTCTTCAACCTTTTGCAGAAGCTTTGCCTGCATTTCTCCCACGCTGACACCGTTCTTTTTTACTTCTTCGGCAGACGGAATATCGGGGAGATGACCGTTCTTTTTTATGTCCTGTTCCAGTTCGTTAAGGGGCATCAGGTTGTAGTCGTCTTTTAGGACATAGTCCGACCAGCCTGTGGTGGAAACGATTACTTCTTTTGCTGTAACTGTGCCGTTAACTGCAAGTTTGGATTGAGGATTTGTTTCCCCTATGCCTACGTTTCCATCTGAGTTGGTAACAAATACCATTTCTTCAGAAGGACTGTAAATTCTGAATCTGCCATGATCTCCATAGAGATAGAATTTACCAGTCTGATTCCCTATTGCGACAGAGGCTCCTCTGGAACTCGAACCCCGATATACAGTAAATGTAGGATAATTTGGTTCAAAGTAATTGGTTACACCTCCCAGACTGGAACTTTGCTCAACAATGGCTCCTGCCTCTCCAGAATTCAACAGAAGTTTTCCGTCTGAATTGATGCTAAGGACAGCCTCTTGGGAAGGCGTATAAATTTTGAAAGAACCATGATCTCCGTAGAGGTAGAATTTGTTTGTCTGATTCCCTATTGCGACAGAAGCTCCTCTGGAACTCGAACCCCGATATACAATAAGAGTAGGATAATTTGGTTCAAAATAGTTGCTCTCTCCGCCTAAAGTAGAGGATTGTGCTATAATACTTCCGGATTCGGTGGAAACCACATGAAGTTTGGTTTCAGGAGCGTTTATACCGATCCCGACATTTCCATCATTATAATAAATAGTTCCTCCTGTCCCGTCCGTCCAATCGGCTGCGAACAAAGTACCGATACTCAAAAAAGAAAACAAAACAAACACTGTAAAAACAATGGCCTTTTTCATGATTTTATCCTCCCTTATTATTTGGCAGTCGCACGAAATTCGCTGCCTTCTTTTGCTTCAAAACCGGGTTCCAGGTAAATTATTCCGGCTTCCATAGTGACATTACCGCCTGATCCAACAACATAACCCGATCCTGCTCTGATGCAGTCCGCTGTTTCATTTTTTATGCCGGTGACTGTTTCGCTTTGCAGAATAAGGCAATCCAGAGGATGTGTGGTTGTTGTAGTTGAAGCACTTGTCGTGGTTGTGCTGACAGATGTTGTCGTAGTCGTTATAATCGAAGTCGTGGTGGTTGCAGGAATTATCGTGGTCGTTGTACTCGGTTCAACAGTTGTTGTCGTCGAGCTTGTCGAAGTCGTCGTATTGACTCTGAAATTTGCGGCGATAACTCTCGTATTATTTATTGTCAGCGCGTTGTAAGCAGAATCCGGTTCGTCCACACCTTTTCCGATAGGATAGCCCTGATAAGTTACATGAGGCGTCGAAAACGAGAGTATTTCGGGATAATCATAACTCATGATCGTGGCAAACTCTCCTGAAATATCGTAGCCATAAGAGTAGTCATATGCTCCGCCATCTGCATATCCCGTACCTCCTTCATCTCTGTCATGGTCGCAGCCGAGATTATGCCCCAATTCGTGGGAAAATGTGAGTTCCGAACAGTAATAGGGATTCGCCTCGTTCACCGGTCGCACTTCGACAACGGAAAAGGCAGCACTCTCAAACTGGTTTCCCAGCCAGTCGGGAGTCATTAAAAACCCCACTCCGCAGGAACCTCCCGTGCCGGAATAGACTCTCAGAAGGCTGACCATGTCCGCTTTGTAAAGGTCTCTTGTCGCCGTCACTCCGGCGGAGTCTTTTATGTGATAAAGTGCCGTCACGTTGTCCGTGCCTTCCCAGGCTGCGGAATTATCATAACGTTCCGTATGCACAAGCCTGATCTGCGTACCGACACCGCTGTTCGTATAAGCCTGATTTGTCAGGTCGGCAAAATACTGGATCAGACTGTTCAGGCTGCTTCCGTATTTCGTCTGCATCTGTGCAGTGTAAAGAACGAGGACATCTATAACGGAACCGTCTTCGGTGTCTCTCGTAACATGCCTTCTGACAGATTTTTCCAGGTCTTCCGGGCCGGGAACTATCGCATCATCGCCGTGCGGAGCCAGCAGTGCATTTGGATCATTTGTCACCACTTGGTGGTAACCGTCATCCTCCGGCTGAATAAGATACGAATCAGTTCCGGTGTTTATATAGCCGAACATTGCTCCGTCAACAACTGACAATACAACTGTACTGTCTTCCTGTCCTCCGATTTTTCCCGACCATGTGTAATTGTTCTCTCCTCTTGCGACAACATCGTTTCTGATCAGCGTCGCCGCCTGTCCGTCCGGCAATACAGCCTCAAGACTGCTTTCGGCTACTGAAGGTTCGATCAGGGAAAGATCAATACGGACCCGGGCGTCCTTTTCGGTCACAAACAATATCTTTCTGATACCCGCGACAACCTGCAATGCAAATATCGCATGTTGCAGACCTATTTCCTCATCAATGCCCGGTTTCAGGGAGGGATTCATGCCCGCGCAGATCTGGAGCACCGTAACACTGTCACGCAGATCAATACCCTGATGATTGTCAATGTCACCCGTCATCGAACCGGATACGCCGGAAACCAGAACGAACAACCCGAAAATCGGAACGAGAAAACCAAATCTGAAAAGAATATGTTTCTTTTCCAAATTATTACCTCCTTTCTTCAGTTTTATTATTTTATATTGATGTACATTGTCCAGAGTGCAAAGCGTTCGACTGAGCTCATGCCGAAGTCTTGCTTTGCGAGTTGCTATGCACGGGCATGAATCGCAAAGCAAGCTTTGCACTCCGGACATTTCGGGCTGTCGGAACATATGAGAGAACAAACGGAGAGAGGTGGTATTGCTGAGGCGATTAGGCTCACGGGGCAACTCCTTCTTTGCCCCGAAAATAAAAGGGGCGCAGACTCCGCGTTTGCGCTCCGACCGAGGTACCGCCAAGCACCCACCCACAGGACGCAAACGGAGAGCCGCGCCCGGACGGGCGCGCCTCCGCTAGCATCGTTCTGTGGGTTAAAAATTGGCGGTTTTCGGTCAGAACGATAACTACTTTAACGCAAAATATTATATTTCAGTTGATTTCCTGATTTATTTCATTACTTCATTCAAATGTTCTTCTTTATTCAGTAAATAATACACTATAACAATTTATACAGAAATTATCATAAACCAAATCAGGCTGTCAAGAGCTAAATCAAATTTTTTATTGAAAAAAATGTAAAACAGTTATATGAAAGGGTTAAAGGGGCAGAAAAAGCTGTAAAACTGTATCGTTAGTTGTGCCCGGCAGGTTTACCGGAAACTTTTTGATCTGCGGATATTCCGTAATTGAATTTTGCATAACGCTAAAATTTTGCTTGGCAGCTCCATTTCCGCACTCCTTTTTTCACATCCCGAATTCATGGCCTTTTCGGGTCAGAACTGGCATTGTACTACATCAACTTGTAAATTCCTCCCCCCTTTTTTAAAGGGGGGCCGGGGGGGATTTCTGCCGTAACCCCCTTTTTTGTAACATAAAATCCCCCATACCCCCTTTAAAAAAGGGGGGGACGAACTTAAAAAGTGGTGTAGTACGGCAGTCACCTAAAAAATCAGCCGGAGTTTTTTTATTGCAATTAACTGCAAAAAAAGCTATGGCATATTTGATACTGTACCTTATTAAAATAATGCAATAAAAGGCATCTTTCGTAAAAGCTGGAAAGTAGTTTACACTTTTTCCGGCTGTAGAACACTTTTTCAAACTGTTTTAAACAATTTGAAAAATTGTTCTACATTAAATTGTAAAGTAACAAATGAAGGAACCATTATCTTCAAACTTTCTCGGGGAAAATGAAATTGGATGACGCACGCGGAACCGCTCTGATCATTCTGAATACGCGGGATAAAAACCGCAAAACACTTGACAGCATCCTGGAAGATGTTGCTGACCAGAAGACTTTTTCCAAAAGAGACCGCTCACTCCTCTACGCCCTGGTATATGGTGTGCTGAGGTGGCGGGGCAGACTTGACCGGATTATCGCTCATTTCTCCAAAACCCGCTTGGACAAAATCGCCCCTGAGGTGCTGAATATCCTGAGGCTGGGACTTTTCCAGATTGTATATCTGGACAGGATACCGGTTTCAGCAGCCGTGAATACATCTGTCGAGATGTCCAAGCAGTTTGCGGCCCCCTGGGTGGTACGATTCGTAAACGGGGTTCTGCGAAATGCGGCCAGGGGCTATGAAACGGTTACTTTTCCGGATATTGCCAAACACCCGGTATCCGCGCTGGCAGCAGATAAATCATTTCCTGAATGGCTGATTCGGAGATGGGTTAAACAGTTCGGGCCCGAAGAAACCCGGAACCTGTGCGATGCCGTCAACACCATCCCGCCCATTACTGTGCGAACCAACACGCTCAGAACCACCCGTGAGAAACTGATAAAAGCCCTTGAAGATGATGCCGGAAATATTGAGCCTGCACCATACGCACCGGACGGGATCTCTTTTTCCAATCCCCGTGTATCTCTTCCGGAAACCGAGGCTTTTAAAAAAGGATGGTTCCAGGTTCAGGATGAGGCCGCACAACTGACTGCCTGCCTCCTGAACCCGCAACCCGGTGACACGGTTCTGGATGCCTGCGCCGGTCTGGGGGGGAAAACCGGGCATATTGCACAGATGATGAAAAATAAGGGCCGCATTGTGGCAGCAGACAAGGATCATAAAAAACTCATGAGGCTCAGTGCGGAGATGGAACGGCTCGGGGTTTCCATTGTCACAACCTGTGTGAATGACCTGGACAAGCCAGGCGGCCAATATCCCTGCCGCTTGTTTGACCGCATCCTCCTGGACGCGCCCTGTTCAGGTCTGGGGGTTATTCGGAGAAATCCGGATACAAAATGGTATCTGTCAGAACCCCATCTGAAGCGTTACAAAAAGAGGCAGATAAAATTTTCAGATAACGTGGCGCGTTTTGTGAAACCTTCAGGTATCCTGGTGTATGCCGTATGCAGCACAGAGCCCGAAGAAACTCATGCAGTCACAGAAGCTTTCCTGCGCCGGCATCCGGAATTTGTCCGCGATCCGCTTCCTGCTACAGCAGAGAACTGGCAAGGGACAACGGACAAGGGACAACTGACAACTTCCCCCCGTGACAACATGGACGGTTTTTTTGCGATTCGTTTCAGGCGAATCCGATGATCCGACGTATTGCAAAGGTATTTTTTTTATTGGGCCTGTTTGCTCTCAGTGCCGGAATCAGCGCATGGCAGACTCTCACTTTTATTATAAAAAGTGAGGATACGGTGATCATCCCCGACCTTGTCGGAAAGGAGATGTTATATGCGGCCGAACTTCTGACAGATATGGGATTGAACACAGAAGTTGAGGGTTATGAGTACAGCCCAGGGATTCCGAAAAATCATGTGATTTCCCAGGAACCGGAACCCGGGGCGGAAATAAAAAAAGGGCGCGATGTCAGAATTATTGTTTCCAAAGGCGTGAGTACTGTTCGGATGCCCAATTTGAAGGGCATTTCAATTCGACAGACTCACATCATCCTGGAGGAAAAGGGATTATGTATTGGTACGGAATCCGTTGCCAACAGTGAAACTGTAAAGAAAGATGATGTTATTTCCCAGTCCCTGCGCCCCGGAGCGAACGCGGAGCAGGGGGAATGTGTTAACCTTGTTGTGAGCGCGGGTGCCCGCCCCAAGTCGTATATCATGCCTGATCTCAAAGGAATGCTTCTGGATGAGGCCCTGACCATGATTGAGGAGATGAACCTGGAACCTGGAGAAATAAAATCTGTTTTTCATATAGGTGCCCCGCGAAATATCATCGCGGGACAGGAACCACGGGCCGGGTATCCGGTGGCAGAGCGGAGATCGGTCACTCTTGTGGTGAACAGAATGCCCGGGAGCAGGAGAAATTTGCACGGAAACAAAGGGGACAGGCTTTTCAGACACCGGGTTGAAAACGGATTTTCAGAGCGGCATGTGCGGGTTCAGATAAAAACTACCGGGTTCTCGCAAGATATTTTTGATGATTTTGCGGACCCTGGGGAGGAAATCTGGCTTCTGGTTCCCAAGAATGATCAGGTGGAAATCCTGGTTTATGAGGATGATAAGCTGGTCAGCATTGAATGAAAAAGTAGGGTGGGTGGAGCGAAGCGGAACCCACGCCTCACAAATGGTGGGTTCCGCTTCGCTCCACCCACCCTACTTTTTCTACATTTTCGGGAATCATCTGCTACTTATACTTAAGGAATTGACAAATCCCCGTAGCAAGGAAACGAATCCGAGTGATCATGACAAGGAACCGCGGTTTCCTTCATATTTTAACTTATTTAACTTATTGATAACCAGCGGATCGGAATACTGCCTTGAGATTGACAAGTCCCGTCGGATTTGGCAGTCCTCAGGTCATTCTGATCTGCTGACAGATAAAAAACAGGAAATATTAATTATGAAACTTATCGCCCCATCCATACTTTCCGCAGATTTTTCAAAGCTGGGAGAGGAAATAAAAGCTGTCGAGTCCGCGGGTGCGGACTGGATACATATTGATGTCATGGACGGTCATTTTGTTCCGAACATCACAATGGGCCCCATTGTTGTGGAAGCGGTCAGCCGGGTAACAGACCTTCCTCTTGACGTCCATCTGATGATTGAAAACCCGGACCGCTATATTTCAGATTTTGCGAAAGCAGGCGCCACTTTTATTTCCGTTCACGCGGAAACCTGTGTTCACCTGAACAGAACCATCCAGATGATCAAGGAAACCGGTTCAAGGCCCGGCGTGGTCTTAAATCCTTCGACACCGGTTTCTTCTATTGAATGGGTTCTCGAATATGTTGACTTTGTACTGATCATGAGCGTTAACCCGGGGTTCGGGGGCCAGTCGTTTATAGAAAACAGCATTGACAAAATCAGGAAGCTTCGCGAAATGATCCGGGAGAAGAATCCGTCCGCGCTGATCCAAGTTGACGGCGGGGTAAATGAGAAGACTATCGGAAGGATTGAACTTGCAGGCGCAGATGTCTTTGTGGCGGGTTCGGCTGTCTTCGGGAGTTCGGATTATAAAGAAACCATAGGCAGACTGAGAAAGCCGGTAGAAGATTAAGGAGCAGTAAACAAATGGAAAATTATCCGAAAGTGCTTATAATTCACGGCCCCAACCTGAATATGCTGGGAAAAAGAGAACCGGAAATATACGGAAGTACAACACTTGATGAGATTAATGCGAATCTGAAGTCGCTCGGGCAAAAACTGGGGCTTGTAGCGGAGACTTTTCAGTCCAATTATGAAGGCGCTATTATTGAACGGATTCAGGAAGCTATGGGCGTATGCAGCGGCGTGATTATCAATCCAGCGGCCTACACTCACACAAGCATTGCTATTCGCGACGCGCTTCTCATGCTGGATGTACCCCTGGTTGAAATTCATCTCTCCAACATCTACAAACGGGAGCCTTTTCGCCACAAATCCATGATCGCTGATATTGCAACCGCACAGATCTCAGGGTTCGGCGTTCAAGGGTATCTTCTGGCGATGGAGGGAATGGCGGGAATGATGCGTGATGCGTGATGCGTAATGCGTGATGCGTAATTCGTGAATTTGGCGGCTTTACAGCAGATCAGTTCTGTCAATCCTTTACCGTGAAAATACATTTTCATGACCGGGGTGATCATGAGCGTTTAATCCTGTGAATCCGGGTTCAGACAATATCGAAAAGTTTCCGGTAAACCTTGGATCCCGGGTTAAAATTAAAAAACATAATTTTCCCCGGAATCCATTGTTTGCAAAAGCTTTC
Organism: Desulfococcaceae bacterium HSG8; assembly: GCA_030378015.1. Classification (GTDB taxonomy): domain Bacteria; phylum Desulfobacterota; class Desulfobacteria; order Desulfobacterales; family 4be13; genus JAUCGG01. The sequence continues at coordinate 26,485 of JAUCGG010000008.1, read as the reverse complement.
GATCTACTGAATATGAACCACGATTTTCAGGATTAAATGATTTTCAGGATTTACAGAATGTTATCCTGTTCATCCTTTAATCCTGAGAATCCGGGTTCAGACAATATGGCCGAAACGAAGATCATGGGTGGATTAGGAAATCTCGTTCCCTGGGAATGCATTTGCAGATGCTCTGCCTCGTATTTCATTTTGAAACCGGTGAGTTAAACGGAATGCCTCGCAAGGCGGAGCCTTGCAGAATGCATTCCCAGGCAGAGCCTGGGAACGAGTAAAATCAAGAATTTCAGGCATAAGCATGAACCCTGCTTATCGCTAATCCGTGTAGATGAAATCGGGTGAAACCGGCGACATTCATCCCCATCTGCACGGATTATGGATAAACAAGGATTTCAGACCCAAGCATGAGCAGCCAAAAAATCCGTGTAGATGAAACAAGGTGAAACCGGCATTCATCCCATCTACATGGATTAGGGATAAGCAAGGATTTCAGGCACAAGCATGAACAGACGAAAAAATCCCTGCTTACCATTGTTTCCCGCTGTTATAATTTTCAGCTTCTCTATCTTATTAAAATTTTTGGTATTATGAGTCACAAGAGGTATCCGGTGGCACAGAGCGCAGACATTCTGGGGCGAGACAGGTCTTCCCTTGAGCAGCACAATGTTCGTCATTTTGCAATGTCCTCTTTCCGCTGCTGATAAATGTAGTCAATGAAATCATCGGCCGACCCGTCTTCGGGCCAGAAATCCGAGGCAAGGTCGGATATATCCGATACAGGAGGGACCGGGCTGGTCCGCAACATTTCGTCAAGGCTTTTATTTTCCCAGAAATCTGTCCCCGGCTCATCCTCTTTTGGCACATTGATCAGAAATTTTTTCCCTTATTCTATTTCCAGCGGCATTCCGGTTTCCAGAATTTTTTCAAACAGCCGATCCATGTCGGATCGGAAATAAGTTGCTGAAAGTACGTTTGACATATCGTCCTCCTTTGTTATCAGGGTTCTGATTGAACGGGTTCCGATGATTCCGCAAATGAGAGCCTGGGAAAAATTCGTTTGCGGAATCATCTGAAGGGTGGGATGTGGTGAAGCATAACTTATTGTTTTTTTATTATCAGTTATGAGGTGGGTTGCGCTTCGCTCCACCCACCCTACAAATTAAGCCTTCCCTGATTTAATGGCAGTGAGTGAGTTAGGGAATTCCAAATAAATAATGTACCCCGTTCGGGGAACGGATCACTGCTCGGTTCGGATTGACAAATCCGACCAGCGGGGGATTTGTCAATCCCCCGCGAGCAACAGGCGGGTATTTTATTTATCGGGAAATCAGCAAACTCAGAAATTTATCAACCCGTCATATCACCCGTAATTTGCACCGCCCACAAGCATGACAAGCTTATCTACAATCCTGCTCATCTGTTCGGCCTGGGAAAACATATCCTGGGATGCCGAGGCTGACTCCTGGGCATTGGCTGCATTCTGCTGTGTCACCTTATCCATATCGGCAACAGCCTTGTTCACTTTTCCGATTCCGTGAGCCTGTTCGTCAGAATTTACTGTAATTTCATCAATAACTGCACCTGCTTTCAAAGAGATATCTGCCATATTTGTAAAAGTCCGGTTTGTTCTGGTGACAAGCTCTGCCCCTTCCCTGACCTTTCTGATGGTCTCCTCAATAAGCTCGGCAGTATTTTTGGCCGCGTCTGCCGCTCTCATAGCCAGATTCCTCACCTCATCTGCTACCACAGCAAATCCCGAACCCGCTTCTCCACTTCTGGCCGCTTCTACTGCCGCATTCAGAGCCAGGAGATTGGTCTGAAACGCTATTCCGTCAATATTTTTTATGACATTCTGTGTTTCTTCGCTTGCTTGGGTGATATCTGCTATGGAAGTGACAAGCTCTTCAAGAGTGTTATTACCCTGGTCAAGGACCTGGCTGAGTTCTTTCATCAGATTATTGGCATGACTTGCACGTCTGGCATTCATTCCGGTCATGGAAGATATCTCCTCCAAAGATGAGGATGATTCTTCCAGGGTCGCACTCTGCTCAGAAGAGCCTTTGGCCAGGGACTGACTGGTGGAAGAAAGCTGATCTGAGGAAGAAGATACCCGGGCCGCGCATATATTCAGATCACGGATAATCCGGTTAATAGGCCTCGCAACGGATCGTGCAATCAGAAAGATAATCACAGCCACTATTATCATGACGCAGACAGATATAAGGAGGGTGAGGTACCCGATTTTTTTTGCAGGCGCACGGAGTTCTTCAGTTCCGATAGAAACTGCGACAGTCCATCCGGTTTCATCACTTTGGTTGTATGCAGCGATATGTTCGCTCTCTTTGAAAGAACAGGCAAGAATGCCCTGTTTTTCAGCAAGCATTTTCCGTCCGAAATCATAATCATTCATGTTGTCATTAAAAATCTTTGACTGATCAGGATGAACAAAGACAAGGCCATCCTCCTGGAAGATATATACATAGCCTTTGTTTCCTATTTTTACCGGGTTGACCAATTTTTCTGTATAATAAGGGAGTTCAATGGTAGCAAACAGAACTCCCGCACAAGAATCACCCTGCAAAACCGGGGCGGAAATGATCAGAACAGGTTTGCTCGTTAATTTACTTTTCAGCACTTTGGAAACACAGATTTCTCCTTTGAGTGACTTTTTAAAATATTCACGATCAGATACATTTTTTTTCCCAGTAACTCCAGCGTCAGAGGAGCAGATGATTTCTCCTTTCGCATTCGCCAGATTGATGATTTCATAATACTCGGTATCCAGGCTCTCGAACATAATATTTACCGACCTTCGCGCGGCTTTGCCTGCCAGTGAATTCTGAACTGCTCTCTGATAGATTTTCTGACGGCTCCAGTTGGCAATATTTGTCCTAATCTCTTTAATCCAGAAATCCGTGCTTTTTCGGATCAGATCAGCAATAAGAATAATCTCTTTTTTAGCAGAGTTTTCCAAAGCTTTCTTGGAAGCTGCATAAGATAAAGCTGCTGCAATAATCATTCCGATAATAATCACACAGACTGTGGGAATGAGAAACTTATTTCCAAGATCGAATTTCATGAACATTTTTGCCTCCTAACGCTATGTGCAACTTATAATGCCACAAAGGCACGAAGGTTTTTGTGTTTTTGTGTCTTCATGTCTTTGCGGCATTATTTCTCTGTATATGACGCTATGTACAAATACAACTTATAATGCCGCAAAGGCGCGAAGTCTCACGAAGATTCTTTGTGATTCTTTGTGTCTTCGTGCCTTTGTGGCATTGTCTGTCTGTGTCCTCTTCGGTTAAAAAAAGTTGCATATGGCGTCTTCTATGGCCTTTAAGGTGATTTCCAATAAAAAACATACCGGATCAAAGTTTGCAGTTCCGCCTTCAGGCGGCATAACACCGCCTGAAGGCGGAACTACAAACCGCACTTGGTATATTCTTTTCTGGAAATCGCCTAAGATAGATCGAAAACTTTCCGTTAACAGCGGATTTAGGGTTAAATAAAATCAAAAAATATTCATTTTAAAATTTTTCCTGGAATCGGGCATAGTTATGAGTCGTGGGAGAGGATTGCTAAAATAACTTTCGCAGGTTGTAAATACACCCGGAATCCGCTCCCTTCCTTGCCCGGTTCGGACTGACAAATCCGGATCCCGCGGGGGGATTTGTCAGTCCCCCGCGAGCAACAGTCGGAGATCCTAAGCAAAGAGTGTTTTGGTCGTTTTGGTCTGCCTATTCCTTTTTCCTGACCGTACGATTGGTAGTACACCGATTCGTAAATTCCTCCCCCCTTTTTTAAAGGGGGGCCGGGGGGATTTCTGCCGTAACACCTTTTTTTAGCAACGTAAAATCCCCCCGGCCCCCTTTAAAAAGGGGGGGACGAACTTAAAAAGTGGTGTAGTAGTGTTCTACTTCCGGATATCCTATATAAAGCATATCCGGGAGTAGAATACTACCCGTACGGTTTATGTTTCTTTATATGTAGCTGTCGCTCAGGAGCCGCTAATATTACTCGACAACCTCCGTTGCGATTTCTATCCATTCATAAGGGACCTCTATACCCATCTTTTTGGCTTCTTTAAGATTGATCGCTATGTCCGCTTTGTCCGAAGATCCGATGGGTATCGTATTGGCCTGCCTACCTTTCAATATCTTGTCAGCCTTATCTGCACATATTTCCCCGGACCTGAACCAATTGCATTGGATTCCGGCAACGGCTCCGTATTTTATGAAAGGAAGACACCCCCCAACCACAGGAAATTTTTTGTCAACCGCAAATTTCAGAACCTTTTCCTCCACTCTCATTGTGGCAAGGTCGTTTGTTGAGAATGCTACGTCCGTGTCCTGAACAGCTTTCTTAATCGCGTCAATGGCCTTGTCCTTGGCACTAAACGGGCAGTCTGTCACTTCAAGCCCCACTCTTTTTGCCTCTTTTTCCAACTCAGATATGGGACGGCTTACAGGAGATTCGGGATTATTGATATACGCCAGTTTTTTTGCCTTCGGTAATACAGATTGTATGAAGTCAGCGATATCTTTAAAAGAATACCCGAAAATTGTTCCTGTCGCATTTCCGGTGCAATACATTTTCCCCTCTTTCATAACAGCATATTTCCAATTTATCGGGGAAAGAAATATAGAATCAATAATCGGGATGTTAATACCGGCATCTTTGATGATGTAATACATCCCCGTACAAAAAATCATCTCCACACCTGCCTTTTCCATTCTTTTGGCTTCATCAATGCCTCGTTTGGCATACGTGTCACGATATTTTGCCACATCCACATTAAAAACAGTGAGTTCAACATCGTATCCCTTTTCTTTCATACCTTTCAGGAAGCCTTTACGAAGGGCAATATGATCAGGATGCTCACCCAGTCGGTGCAAAACACCTATCCTGACTTTCTGGCCAGCGGAAACCTGGGCTGTGCCCCAGGCAAAAAGCAGCAGGAATGCCACCCATCCCATGATAATAAATCGTTTCATTCTTTTTCCTTTCTTCTTCTTCTATTGTTAAAAAATATTTTCCCCTGTCTGAACGGATTATGTATAAAAAAAGGGAGTTTCAATAAATATTCAATATCAGAAACAACACTTCGGACAGTTTTTGCAAATCAGTAAGATGCAAAACTTTAACACTTTGAAATTACAGACAGTAGATCGAAAACTTTACGGTTAACCTTGTAAACAGTGGATTCCGGGCTAAAATCGGAAAACATCCGTTTTCCGATTTTCCCCGGAATGACGGATGCGGATATCGGATAATATACTGTCATTCCGGGGAAAATTTAAAAACGGATGTTTTTTACCTGATCTTAAATTCGGTAACCCGGAATCCACTGTTTGCAAAAGTTTTCGATCTGCTGACAGAAGTTGAATTTTCACTTCCAAAATCGGTGAATCTATAAAAACAGGATGTTACAAAAACTGTCCGAACCATTGAAAAGGCAAGTATAAAAAATATGTAAAATAATGTAAATGAAAAATATCAGCAGATCGAAAACTTCTGCAACAGTCAGTAGATCGAAAAGTTTCCGGCAAACCCCGTTAAACAGTGGATTCCGGGTTAAAATAAAAAAACATCCGTTTTTTTATTTTCCCCGGAATGACACTTTAACCTACTGTCATTCCGGGGAAAATCGGAAGATGAATATCTTCCGATTTTAACCCGGAATCCACTGTTCGTAAAAAGTTTTCGATCTGCTGACAGTGGATTCCGGGAACTCCCATGACAGCGAAGCATGAAAGTTGTAGAGGCATGAACCCCAACAGTTGCTGAATATGATGAAAAATAATATTTATTATAGGGAGAAAAGGAGAAGAAACGTGATCGGAAGCCTGATCTTCGGATTTTTGCTGTAAGGGATTCCCAAAAAACAACTTACCCGCGGTTTTCAGGACACGGATGAACACGGATATGCACGGATCATTAATCCTGGCCGGTTTTCCGATGCACACGGATCATTTCTGCAATAAAATCCGTGCCTATCCGTGTTTATCCGTGTCCCGTACGGAAGGGCTTGATTCCGGAACTATGAAATCGGAAGACACACCCTGACACGCAGCACTCCCTCTGCCGGAACGCTCACCGCTAAACGCCCCTTATGAGCGCGGATAATTTTTCCGACAATTGCCAGTCCCAGGCCGGTTCCCCTTGCCTTTGTGGTAAAATAAGGCTCAAGGATACGCCCGGCTTCATCAGGGGGGAGTTCGAATCCGCTGTTTTCAATGGTAAAAACCGCTTCTTCTTCCTCCCGGTCGAGGATTATCCGGAGCCACCCGCCGTTCTGCAGTGCTTCGATGCTGTTTTTTATCAGGTTTTCGACGACCTGCTCCAGTATCTCAGCATCACCGATAATGTCTTCATCATATCTGATTTCACATTTCAAGTCTATGGAATGTTCTTCGCATTTACGGGCGTAAAGCATGAGAATATGGCGGATCATGGGCTTCAGGCTGACAGACTGTTTTTTTGCTTCAAGGGGCTTGGCATAGCGGCGGATGTTCGTCACAATTCCGTTGGTCCTTTTCACAGCTTTTATCAGATTTGCAACAAGTTCCCGGTATTCATCATCAAGGTCTTCTGCCTCGATTTGCAGGCGTTGTAATCCCATACTGATGGCATTTAACGGATTCCTGATTTCATGGGTAATCGCGGCCGCGGCCCGTCCCAGGGCCGCATCCTCCCGCTCCCGGGCAATCTCCCGCTCGAAATCCTGGACCTGGTTCAGATATGCAGTCTGATAACGGTGAAGCAACCAGGAGAAGAATATCCCGAGAATGGCCAGGATCGCACTGAATACAAAGAATTCGTTCCAAAGCTGGCGGATGCGGACAAAAAGATGTTTTGTACTCATCCCGATAACCAGGACATCCGAGCCGAACAGCAGGCGGGTTTCTGCCACATCCTCATTAATATTATCTGACAGGATAACCCCGGTATCCAAGGGGTTGTGAACATCGTGAGTGCCGGTTTCGATACGGACATAGCGAATCCTTGACAGGCCGGTCAGGGATTCGAGAAGATGGGGCAGGCCCACCTGTTCATGGAGGGTTTCAATGTGGCTGGCGGTAATCCCCACGACAATGCATCCGGGTTCCTCTGCCCTGGGTCCGGCCAGGAAATACAGATGGGCTTGAGGAAGATGCCGAAGATAACCGCTCTTTTTTTCGCACACCGCATCCTGGTCAGGAAACCAGCCCGGAGGCCCCTCGGTACTTTCACCGGCTCCTTCGATGATCCGGATGCCTGCCAGCCCTGCCTCCCTGGCATAAGCAGCCAGTTCATCCCCGGAAAAAGGTTCGATTGCATCCAGATAATCTACGAATCGGGCAGTATTTCCCAGGAATATCTGCATGATCTCTTCGATTACTTCCTGGGAAAGAAGCGCGCTGCGGGCATTGCGTTCGATCACTCCGGCCAGCATTGCAGAATGTTCACGGGCATGATTGAGAAATGCCTGCTGGGCCTGGCGCACCTGCCAGAAAAAATATCCCAGGACAACAGTAATCAACAGGCCGAAGAGAAGAAAATTCCCTTTCCATCCCGGTAAAAAACGGGGAAGCTTTGAAACCCGGTGCTGTTGCTGTTTTCCCATCAATGCCCCCGATGGTGTCTCGGCGGTCTTCTGAATTTCGTTTTCTTCCTGCGCTTGTCCAGGCGCTTTCGCACACCGGTCGGATCATGCTTCCACCCCCTGTTTCGGATGTGCCGGGCCTGGATCACAGCTTTATCTTTCATATAAGTGCCCCAGACCTGAACCATTCTCCCGGTTACAACATACGCGGGCAGACGGTCAGGGGGAATTTTTACGGTGACCTCTTTTGGCCTGTCTGCATTCTCATCATCCGGATCAGCAACCTGGAGCACCACTTCGCCGCTTTCCCGTTCAACCGAGCGCACCTTCCCCCAGAACACATCATCCGAGCCAATGGCAGGACGTGCTGACAGGTTGAGCAAAATAATCAGAATGGCCAGGTGAATCCGCATTGTGTCACCGCCTGACGGTAATCTTCCTCATCCAGCGGAGAATCGTTCTCCGTCCGTTCAAGTTCGAGAAAAAGTTCGATATGTTTAAAAAAACGCCGGATTTCCAGGCTGACAGTGTCTATCGTGTCTGCCCGGTCAATATCATCAGGAGAATAGTCGTACTCTGAGCGCCTCCGGTACATCATTCCGGAAATCTCCCACACGTCATCCGGTATCCACAGTAAAGATATACCCAGGCCCTTCTGACGGTAGGACTCAGGTTCGGCAGAAGAAGTCAGCCTGGTGTATTCTGCTGAGAGCGTAGCCTGCAATTCAGAGGTGAAGAAGAATGTTCCGTGAAGGCCCGTGAAGTGAAGGCGGTCGTCTCGTGAAATCTCACGGGGTTCTGTGATATTTCCCCATCCGGGCTGTCCTTGGCCGGGTCCCATACCTCCGTGCTGTCCGAATCCTCCGTTTCCGTCCTGGCCGGGTCCCGTGCCGGGCGCATCCGGTTCCCCGGGAATTATGACAGGATAACGATAGTCCGACCAGTTCCGCATATGCCAGGCTCCCAGGGTCAGCCTGCCGGTCATGAGCCAGTCAAGCTGAACGCCTATCATGAACTCGTCCCTGTCATCCTCCGGCAGAAAATCATCCCGAGATACCCGTGCTTCGGAAATGATGCCGGGAATAACGCTGCCGTTCACCAAGGATAAGCTGAATTCAGCCTCTGTCCTGAACTGGTAGTTATCTTCCAGGCTGAAATAATCGCGATAGGTTCCCTCGATGAATATATTCCCATCCATTGAGGGGGCATCAGCAAAAAACTGCCGGGCCAGTTTCATCCGGTAGTTTGCAAAGGCAGAACTCCTGGTGTCAGGGGAGAGGGGGACATTATCGTCATATCCGAATCTGAGTTCAAGAGTTGTATCCGGGCCCGCGGCCCGAGCTGTCCAGGTAAATGAAAAGGCCGTCATCAATAATAAACAGATGGTTATTTTTATTAGGGAATTTATATGAAAGTCCCGGATAAAAATCCCCCCGGCCCCCTTTAAAAAAGGGGGAGAAATGCCGGTCTCATCATTCGTTGTGACCGGCGGGTCATGGAAGTTCCCCGAAAATAACTTAGCAGCGGTTTCCAGGACACGGATAAACACGGATGCACACGGATTTTTATAATGAAATCCGTGTTTATCCGTGTTTATCCGTGTCCCCTCGTTTACGGCAGATAACAGCGAACCGCTGGTTATGCTTCGCCGCACTGCATTTTCAGATAGTTTATTTTTAGGAAAATCCCTTACTTGCTGTATTTTCAATTTTTCATGGAAGTTCCCCGAAAATAACTTAGC
>JAUCGG010000008.1:1933-17059 GCA_030378015.1 Desulfococcaceae bacterium HSG8 | reverse complement strand
AGCGGTTTCCAGGACACGGATAAACACGGATGCACACGGATTTTTGTAATGAAATCCGTGTTTATCCGTGTTTATCCGTGTCCCCTCGTTTACGGCAGATAACAGCGAACCGCGGGTTATGCTTCGCCCTGCATTTTCAGATAGTTTATTTTTAGGGAAATCCCTTGCTTGCTGTATTTTCAATTTTTCATGGAAGTTCCCCGAAAATAACTTAGCAGCGGTTTCCAGGACACGGATAAACACGGATGCACACGGATTTTTGTAATGAAATCCGTGTTTATCCGTGTTTATCCGTGTCCCCTCGTTTACGGCAGATAACAGCGAACCGCGGGTTATGCTTCGCTGCACTGCATTTTCAGATAGTTTATTTTTAGGGAAATCCCTTAGTTGCTGTATTTTCAATTTTTACCACCTTTCCCAGCAGATTTACGATTTACGATTTCTGTCCAATCGTAAATCGTAAATACGGTGAATGTGGCAAAGAGTCAAGAAGCAAATAAAATCAGTACGTCACAATTTTAAGAATTCCAGCGGAGTACAAAGCTTGCTTTGTGTGTGATTTACAGTAAAAACAGACTGATGAACACTCACAAATCAAGCTTTGTACTCCGCTGAGGCAGAAATTGTGAAAATGGGAAGGATTTCCGGATCGGGCAGAAGACCTGCAAGGTTTCTGGAACCTGGCAGGTCTGTGGTTAAATTTTTATGCGTCTGTATCTCCGAAAGGCAGTCTGCCCTGTCCCCCTTTCCAGAGCGGTTTACCGGTTTCCGAGTCAATCAGTTCTACGATCTCACCGTTCATCGTAACACTTGCTGCAACGGTTCTGACCGAGCCGTCTTCAAGTATTACGTCATAAGCTTCCACTGTAATCTCATCACCGACTGTCGGACATTCAACCCCGTGTCCCTCCCAGTGCGGGGCGGGTCCGATACCATGAACTGTGACAGCTCCGGTATCAGTATCAACAGTCATTCCTTTGCCGCGTTCACCGGCCTCGGATACGGTTCCATAGACAGTAACGGGTTCGCCGTCTTCAAGTATATTGATATTTCTCATGAAGTATCCGTCATTCCCGCGAAAATCTCTTTTCCAAAGCGGTGCACCTGTTTCAGGGTCAATCATTTCTACCGCGGCTCCGCCGTTCATAGCCACACTTGCTGCAATTGTCCTGACTTCCCCGTCCATGCATGTTACATTATAAGCTTCCGCTGTAATCTCATCACCGACTGCCGGGAAATCCGCGCCGAGTTCTTCCCAATACGGGGCGGGTCCGACACCGTGAACTGCAACTGTTTCCGCACCGGTATCCACCGTCATGCCTTTGCCGCGGGCGCCGATCTCAGATACGATTCCCACAACCGTAACCGGTTCACCTTCTTCAAGAATATTGACGGGGTTATCATGAAGTCTGCCCATCTCACCCTGTTCAGCCTTTCCGTTTCCCCGGTCATGTCCTCCGCGACCTGCAAGAGCCTGACCTGTCATACTCATAACCATAACCAGCGATGCAACAATGATTCCTCTTATCATACCTTTCATTTTAACGCCTCCTTTGATTAATTGAAAAATTGTAAATTGTACGAATTATCAGCACTGATGCATATTATCTATATCAATATTCGTGCCAAAATTCAGTTTCTGTAAAAACAGATAGTTATGTCCATATCCGGGAGGCGGGTTTCGACAATCAGGGTTATTGTTCGACAAAATTGTCGATAAAAAATTCAGCTTTCGCTAATCCGTGTAGGAAACGAATCCGAAATAATGTTTTTTCCCTGAAAGGGATACATAATCCCTTTTATTATGTAACCCCTTCAGGGTAAATACGTTTTTTGTTCTCTGTCCCAGGGTGGCGCTTCGCTGACCCTAGGCTGGATTATGGAACCCCTTCGGGGTAATCACCCTGGGAAATGCCCTGCATATTCCAGCCGAGGGCAATCACCCTGGTGTCTCTTTCACACTTCCTTCACGGATATTCCCTGTTGCAATATCTGTCAACCTTTGCTATTTTTTTTCGTCCCCGTCTGAACGCGGAACTGCAACATGCCCGATTCGGGATATGGCCAGAACATAAAAATAAGGATTCGTCCATGCATGAAGATCGCATCCGATGGAATGAAAAATACAGCAGCAGGGAAGCCTCCGGCTCAGGGCCTGCTGAAATCGTCAGGCGTTTTTATACGCTGGCTCCCAAGGGAAAAGCCCTTGATATCGCAGCCGGAACAGGGAAAAATGCTCTCTTCCTGGCAGATCAGGGATTTTCCGTGGATGCAGTGGATATCTCCGATGTGGTGTTGCGGAAAATCCCGATCCATCCGAACTTATCTCCTATCTGCGCTGATCTCGACACATTTGATATTACCGCGGAACGCTACAGCCTGATTCTGAATCTGCGATTTCTGAACAGACGCCTGTTTCCCTACATCCGGGAAGGGCTTGCCAAAGGGGGAATTCTTATTTTCGAGAGCTATCTGGAGGGCCCGGGAGCAGATTACTGCAAGTCATCCTGCCGGGATTACCTGTTGCGGGATAATGAACTGCTTCATGCTTTCCTATCCCTTAAGGTTCTTTTTTACCAGGAATCCCGAATTCCTGATCAGAAAGATTTTTGTCACAAGGCTTCCCTTGTGGCTGTAAAACAATGATGTAACCGGATGACACACCCGATACCCCGGAGGGTTACATAATCCAGCATAGATAATCACCTTGGGAAAGAGAAACAAAAATATTTTTCCCTGAAAGGGATACATAACGCCATGTGCAACTTTTTTAAATAATGCCACAAAGACACGAAGACACAAAGATACACAAAGAACCTTCGTGAGACTTCGCGCCTTCGTGGCATTACAGAGTTGCATAATTTAGCCCAAGGTAATCACCCTGGGAAAGAGAAACAAAAATATATTTTTCCCTGAAAGGGATACATAACGCCATGTGCAACTTTTTTTAAATAATGCCACAAAGACATGAAGACACACAAAGAACCTTCGTGAGACTTCGCGCCTTTGTGCCTTCGTGGCATTATATTTGGTAGTTACGGAATCTGCCAAACTGTAAGTTTGGCACTCCGGATGTCTAATATACAATGGGAATAACAAATTGCAGCCAGAGTGTCATCAGCCCTGCTCCGATAATATTTAACAGGAAGCCTGATATCAGCATCCGGGGAAAGGAGGTTCCTTTCATTTCACCGAAAGCCAGAGCATTACAGGGGGTGGCAATCGGGGTCATGAACGCACATGTGGAAGCCGCGGACACGGCAATCATCAGAATCAGGGGATGAATGCTGTGATCAACGGCTATAAAATAGCTGATGGAAAAAAATGCAGTGGAAACCACTGTATTACTCAGTAACTCGGTAAGAAAGATCACGGCGATAATTATGGTAAAAATAATGGCAGATACTGACATCTCCGCGCGCAGGGCATCCGAAAGCAAAACCGAAGCCCATTTGTCTATCTGAAAAATACGGACAAGAGAAATTATCACACCTAAGAGACATAAAAACAAAATGCCGCGTTTTGGGAAGCCTGTGAAGATATCCGTCAGACATAAAAGCGGCCCGTGATAACGTCCCAAAGGCCTGATAAATACAAGATGCAAAAAAAAGATAAAGAATAATATGCAGAGAGGCGGCTCAAGAGGGCCGAAGCCGGGTATCAGTTCCTTTAAAACTGATTCAATAATCCAGAAAGCAAGAAAAAATATAAACACGCGGCCGGCAAGTATCTGTCTGTTGTCCGTTGTCCGTTGTCCGTTGTCCGTTGCAACTGGCAACTGACCACTGACCACTGGCAACTGACAACTGACAATCAGATATGCAGCAGCTAAAAACCCGGCCACCAGCGGCACAGACCATATAAACCAGTTCAGAAAGCTGATTTGTTCCCGACCGGGAACCTGATACAGATCCAATGCCCCGATCAGAAGTAAATTGGCCGGACTGCCGATCAGTGACCCCATCCCCCCGATATTCGCGCCGTAAATAACTGACAGGGTCAGCGCCGTGGTTATGGAATATTCGCTTGTTTTAAGAGCGATATCCTGTTCAACAGTCTTCAAAACGGGCAGCATGATAAGCACAGTGATGGCATTGGGGATAAAAAAAGAGAGAACTGCTGAAACGACAATGATATAAAGGCACAGACGGTTCAGACTGCCGCGGCTTTTCTGCAATCCCCGGAGTACAAATACATCTGTGAGTTTTGTCACCACGAGGACCCGGTAGATAACATAACCGTTCAGGAACAGGAGAATCAGGGGGAGCCTTGTCCATAAATAGTACATTGTTCAAATAAACCCGAATCACAAATCACAAGCACCAAATTCCAAACTCATAAATTCAAATTATATGGTTTGAGTTCGGGCTAAAATCGGAAAACATCCGTTTTCCGATTTTCCCCAGAATAACAATATGTTAAAGCTGCCATTCCGGGGAAAATTAAAAAACGGATGTTTTTTAATTTTAACCCGGAATCCACTGCTTGCAGGCTTAAACGAAAAGTTTTCGATCTACTGAATGTAGAACAATTTTTCAAATTATTTTAAACAATTTGAAAAATTGTTCTACAGCCGGAAAAAGTGTAACTATTTTTTATCTTCTATGAAGGATGCCATCACTTTTTCCAAATTCCTGCTGAGTTCCTGAATGCTGTAAGGTTTTTCCACAACACCGCTGAAACCGTATTTTTCAAAATCCGTCATTTCAGGATCATTGGAATAGCCGCTGGAAATGATTCCCTTGACATCAGGGTCAATTTTAATGAGTTCCTTCATGGCATCCTTGCCGCCCATACCCTTTCTCACCTGCAGATCCAGGATAACAATATCAAAACGCTTTCCTTCATTCATGGCTTTTTTGTATGCTGCTGCTGCCTCAGCCCCGTCTTCTGATAATTCAACATCATATCCTAACCGCCGAAGCATCTGACTGGCAATGTCTCTGATGATCTCCTCGTCATCCATGATAAGGATTCTTCCCTTCATTACTGCCCGTCTTTCCTCTATCTTCACTTTTTTAAAGTTTTTTTTTTTGAGGCCGGAAGATAAATATAAAATGCTGTGCTGGTTCCCGGCACTGAATCAACATGGATATACCCGTAGTGCTTCCTGATAATGGCATAGACGCTTGTAAGCCCGAGTCCCCGGTCATCTGTTTTCTTTGTGGAAAAATAAGGATCAAATATTTTTTCCAGATGTTCTTCACTGATTCCGCTGCCCTGATCCTGAACAGATATCTTTACATAATCCCCGTCTTCCATTGACAGACCAGCGTCCTTTCGGGCTGCCGCACCGGTCATGTTTTCCGCGTAGATTTTGATGATCCCCCCGGAAGGCATGGCTTCGCAGGCATTTACAATAAGATGATCAAAGGCATGTTTCATCTGTTCTTCATGAAATGCAACGGGCCACAGGTCTGTAACCATAAAAAATTCACACCGGATATTGGGATTCGTAACGGCATGACTCGCCGAGTTCTTAATTAGTTCAGCGACAGAACCGGTTTCCCTGCTCGGGATTCCTCCCCTGGAAAAAATAGCAAACTGCCGGATTAAATTTTTAAGCTTTTCACATCCTTCTTTTGCATATGACAGTTTTTCATAAGCTTTTCCCACACGATCTGATTCCATCTGGGCAAGTTCGATATTCCCCATGATGCTGGTTAAGGAATCGTTCAGGTCCTCCACAAGCCCGTCAGCAAGAGTTGAAAGGCTTTCGAATTTCCGGACCCGCAGGATTTCTTTTTCCATTTTTTTACGGCGGGAAAGGTCACGGGCAAGGATCAGGATGTCCGAAAGTTTGCCCCCTTCCTTCAGGATTAACGAGGCAGTGACTTCCAGGTTCATCGGCTTGGAGGTCCTGTTACGAAACCTGACTTCGGGGAACAGGACTTTCCGGTTACGGGTAACAGGTTTCCTGAGAATCTGCTTTTTCAATATTACAAGCTGCTCCGGATTCAGGATATCTGTAATCGCCATTTCGGACAATTCTTCCCGGGAATATCCGAGGGTCTGGGTCCCCCTTTCATTAATATAGGTAATTTTTCCTTCCAAATCAAAGGTGATTATGATTTCCTTTACAGCTTCGGCAATCAGGCGGTATTTATCATCCTGAATTTTTTCCGGTTTGCTTTCTGACTTCAGTATCTCCGATGATTGAACCCGTTCAGGTTCGCGTATGGGTTTCTCGGGGCGGACCATATCAGAGGCAGCAACGCTGATATGGGACGGCTTCCCATCTTTGAAGATTGCTGATGCCCTTATTTCCATGGGAAGCATTTTCAAATTCCTGTCAATGATCGTCATTTCATGGACAGTCACTTCTTTGCCTCCCGCGGTCAGGGCTTCATTTTTTATCTTTTCGGCCTGATCAGGCGGCAGGATATCCGTAATGTGCATATCCAGGAGTTCATCTTCAAAATATCCCAGGACCTCTGTTCCCTTTTCATTAACATTGATAATTTGTCCTGTCATATCAAAAGCAATGAGGATATCTTCAGCGCTTCCAGGTGGTGCCTGATGTGTACTTTCAGCAGCTTTTACTGTCTCCCGGATTCCTGATGGTTCATCAGGAATTTTTTCCATCTGGGAAAGTTCACGGGCAATCATACGAATGCTCGAGGGGTTATTATCCTTTGTGATTAAAGAGGAACTGATTTCCACAGCGCGCATCTTCAGATTCCGGTCAATGAATTTTGCTTCATGGACAATCATTTCCTTGTCCCCGCTGCGGTATTTTTCCAGAACTTCTTCCTTTATTTTTTCCAACTGATCCGGTGGAAGAATGTCCGTGATATTCATATCCAGGAGTTCTTCCTCAAAATATCCCATGATCTCGACGCTCTTTTCATTTGCATAGGAAATAGACCCGTTAAGATCGAAAATCAGGGTCATTTCCTCTTCTTCCTCATCAATGAAAAGGTCCATACCTTGGTCGTCATTCATTTTATATCTCCTCTGTGAAACCTGAAACTCGGATAACGATCCGAATCCTAAGGTTTCAATTCCGAATTTCCGGTTCCGGCCCGAACCGAAAAAAAAGCCGGACAAACCATCAGGTCTTTATAGCCTTTTTTTTTCTTTTATGCACTAAAAAAATTGAATTGTTGAATTAAGAACCACGAATCACACGAAAAAAAATAAACGATTCGGCTGCGAAGTTCAAAGCTTGCGGGGAGATCTGCGCTGCCTGATCAGCACCAATATCTTATATTGATAGGAAATACGGCGGTAGGGTGGGGCTTGCCCCGGATGTAGCACGATTTTTCAAATCGTGCCTGAACAAAGACGGCTCGAAGTCAGTAAAATCAGGAAATTATATCCTTAGCCTAATGCATATGGGCCACCACACGGAGAAAACGGAATGCAGAGAACCGGAAAAGAGCAAAAATTAATACTGATCCGCAGCCCGCTTCTTTTCGGAGCGGGTTGCATACATTTCAGCAGGGGTTTTAAAAAATCGCGCGGGAGTCTTTTTCCCCGGTTCCGTAGCTTCCCCGACCTGAAACGCCTTCAGCAGCTTCCCGAAGCCTCTTTCATACTCAGGAAACAGATCAGCGCAGTGAAGGTCTGCAAGCCTTTCAGGAATATCACAGTTATCAATGCGGGCAGGAATAAGGAAGATGTCGTCATCCGGGAACTGATCAAACACATCCAGGGCTTTCTTCAGTTCGGTCTGAACGAATCCTTTCTTCACCACGGACTTGGTGGAAATCAGAGCTATGAAGAACCGGGATTCCCTGATCGCCTTTGTGATCGCTTTCTTCCAGTTCTGGCCGGGGATAAGGTCTTCATCGTCGAGCCAGACATCAAGCCCGGCATCCTTCAGATCATCGTAAAGCTTCCTGGCGGTTCCGATATCTTCCCTATCATAGCTGATGAAGATTTTTGACATGAACACTTTCTACAGGAATCAGATTTGAAAATCAATAGCTGAAAAACCTACAAATCTGACCACGAATTACACGAAATGTGAGATAACATTCTGTTTTGTAATCAATAAAAAAGCGGCCTGCCCGAAACATGCAGCCACTTTTTGTTGGTCATTGCAACGAACAACGGAGTTCCAATAAATTTCAGGACGCAGATATACGCTGATAAAAAATCTGCGGGTATCTGCGTCCGAATATTCATAAAACAAAAAAAGATTGACTGATGTTACTCTCAGGATTATAAAAAATTATCAGCAAATAAGATAACCGCGAAAAGTCGCACATCCCGGGAGAATACGATGGCTGAGATACTGCAGGAACCGCTCACGGCTGAAACGCCGGATATCAGCGGGGTTATAACAAAAAACGGG
Organism: Desulfococcaceae bacterium HSG8; assembly: GCA_030378015.1. Taxonomy (GTDB): domain Bacteria; phylum Desulfobacterota; class Desulfobacteria; order Desulfobacterales; family 4be13; genus JAUCGG01. The sequence goes on along the minus strand of JAUCGG010000008.1, from coordinate 8,757 downwards.
GTATCAGCATTAGCTACCCTCACAACAGGCGGACAAGTTACAATCCCGGAAAACATAAGAGAATCTTTAAGAATACATATCGGTGATACAATCGAAATCCTTATCACTGATAAACGGGAAGCCGTAATAAGGCCGGTTTCAAAAAAAGTGGATGATGTTTTTTGCAAGCTGCTCAGGCACGGCAGAAAAGCGGTATCCCCTGAAGATATGGACGAGGCAGTCAGAAGCAGGATGAGGGATATGTACAAATGAAAGGCGTGGATACAAACATTCTGATTCGTTTGCTGACAGGTGATGACGAACAGCAGGCAAAAAAAGTGTACAAAATTTTTAAAGAAGCCGAATCCGAAAAAAAAGAATTTTTTGTTCCTTTGGTCGTTGTTTTGGAACTGATCTGGGTTCTGGAATCCGTTTATGAGATTTCCAGAACAGAAATTTTGGAATCAGTAAGCGATCTTTTACTGATGCCGGTCTTAAAATTTGAACATCCGATGGCTTTACAGCAGTTCCTGTGTTCCGCACAGGGAAACAAATGTGAGCTTTCTAATCTTTTAATCGCATACGCTGCTAAAATCAACAATTGTGAAACTGTTCTGACATTCGATAAAAAAGCTTCCAAATTCAACTTGTTTGAAATGATAAAATGACAGGGCTGGGCTTGCCCGCCATTCTGATTATTATTAATTATTTCAAATTATTGAAATTGGTGGGGCAAGCCCCACCCTACAAATCTGACTCCGTGAAATCCGTGAAATCTGCTTAATCAGCGGTTCAAAGACCACGAATCAAACTGTCAACAGTAGGTGGGGCTTGCCCGGGCAAGCCTACGTCTGAAAAAGCAGATATTAAAGCTTCATAATGTCAGGCTCAAAAGCAAGCGTGGCAAAATAATCATCCACCGTTTCTTCGCGGCGGATCAGCTCCACAGCCCCGTCCGAGCGCAGCAGGAGTTCTTTGGGACGAAGTTTGCCGTTATAATTAAACCCCATAGCGTGACCGTGGGCCCCGGTATCATGAATGGTAAGGATATCTCCGTCCTCAATCTCCGGCAGGGTCCGCTGAATGGCAAATTTGTCATTATTTTCGCAAAGGGAACCCACCACATCAACAGTTTCGGTCTTCAGATGGGAATTTTTGCCCAGCACGCTGATATGGTGATATGCTCCGTACATGCCGGGCCGCATAAGGGCAGACATACAGGCATCCACACCGATGTACTTTCGATAAATATCTTTCCGGTTAATCGCAGTTACCACCAGCGCGCCGTGGGGTCCTGTCATGTAACGCCCGCTTTCCAGGTAAAGTCCGGGCATATAACCGTTTCTTTCTTTGAATCGGATGAACAGATTGGTGATCTCCCCTGTCATGGTATGAAGGTCCAGGGGCTTGTCCTCAGGCTTATAGGGAATGCCCAGCCCGCCCCCGATATTGATAAACTCGAACCGGATATCCAGTTCTGCTGACACCTTTTCCACAAGTTCCAGGAGCATCCGGGTGGTTTCCACCTTATACCTGTAATTCAGTTCATTGGAAACAACCATAGTGTGAAGTCCGAAACGCCTGGCCCCGCGTCCGATTGCCTCCTGGTAAGCACTGATAACCTGTTCGTGACTGAGGCCGTACTTGGATTCCACCGGATCCCCGATAATTTCGTTTCCGCTGTACCGGGGGCCCGGATTGTAACGGAAACATATAAGTTCCGGCATCTGAGGAACCTTTGGAACGAGCGTGATGTCATCCAGGTTTAACACACTGCCCCCGTCTGCTGCTGCGACGCTGAACTCTTCATAGCTGGTATTATTGGAAGTGAACATCAGGTCATCCCCCCGTCCTCCTGCCTGCCGGCTGAGAAGGAGTTCGGCAACAGAACTGCAATCAAATCCGAATCCCATATCTTTCATGATTGCAAGGATTCGGGGATTCGGGAGTGCTTTGACCGCGAAGTATTCACGAAATTCTTCGATACCTGAAAATCCGTCAATAAGAGACTGTCCTGTCTCACGGATGCCTGTCTCATCATAAATGTGAAAAGGTGTGCCGAAATGCTCGGCAATATTTTTTAATACAGGAAAAAGACGATCCTGAAACGCTTGGGATATGGGCATTGTGACTCCTTAATTGTCAGTTGTCCGTGGTCAGTTATAACCCTAAATGCTCGTTTGGGATTGACAAATCCCAAGCATTTCCGGTCTCTGCTGACCGCGGGCAACGGACTACTACACCGATTCATAAATCCTCCCCCCTTTTTTAAAGGGGGGCCGGGGGGGATTTCTGCCGCAACACTCTTTTTTAGTAACATAAAATCCCCCCGGCCCCCTTTAAAAAGGGGGGGACGAACTTAAAAAGTGGTGTACTACTGACAACTGACAATTTATCTATATTTTCTGATAAAAGTTCTTATATCTTTTACAATTGGTTTTGCAGGCAAACCTTTTGCATCTGCATCTTTAATCCATTTGCTCGTAATGGGCCAGAGCAGGAAATTAAATTTTGCTTTATATGACTTCTCAAATTCCATAACCTCGACCTGATGGTTTTCTTCGGACCATCTGATGGCCTCTCTTACATAGTCATCCATATAATTCCCTGTCCATTCCGCATGTTCCGCTCCCATATTTTCCAAGACTTTCTTTACATCCCCGGGCAGGGAATTCCAGCGGGCCAGATTCATTACCACAGCAAACGGGTAGATGACTGTCTCGGTCATTGCCACATATGGGCAGTACTGGGCAAAATTCAGGCCCTTCATAACGTCAAGGGATGAAAACACGCCTTCTGCAATACCTCTCTTCAATGCCCCGGGGGTTTCGGACATGGGGAGATCCACCAGGTTAGCGCCCCATGCTTTGACAATCTGACCTGCACCGCCCGAAGCCCTCAGAGTCATGCCTTTTACATCCTCAATATTTTTCACGGGCCTTTTGGACATGATATTTGCCGGTGATGTGGTAAACATGGTCAGCACTTTTACGCCGGCAAAGGCATCGGGGTTATATTTTTTATAAAGATTCCAAAGAACCATACTGCCCACCCGCGAACTCGGGATGCCGAGCGGCAGACCCGTGGCATTGGTGAGCACAAAACGATTCGGCTGATAGGCCATGCACAGACACCCGATATCAGCTTTTCCCGAGATTACCCCGTCCATCATCTCCTTTGCCCCGAGCAGCTTACCTCCCGGGACAGTATTGACAGCAATTTTTCCCCCGGTTCGCTTCTCAACCTCTTTTTTCCACTGTTCCATCTGGACAGTGGGAAAGGTATCCGGCGGCATAAAATTGGCATAGCTCAGGGTTATTTTTTCTGCCGGGGCTGACAGCGGCATCAGGATAAATAAAAGCAAAGATAGCATTATTGTTTTTTGTCTCATAGAAACCTCCTGTTGTTATTATAAATCACAATCAGTAGATCGAAAACTTCTGCAAACAGTGGATCCGGGTTAAAACCGGAAAACATCCGTTTTCCGATTTTCCCTGGAATGACAGTATGTTATCCGAAATCAGCATCTGTCATTCCGGGGAAAATTAAAAAACGGATGTTTTTTAATTTTAACCCGGAATCCACTGTTTGCAAGACTTGCCGGAAACTTTTAGATCTACTGACAATACACAAATCACAATTACCGGAATTCGTTTTGTATATTGGAATTTGTATATTGAAATTTATTTGTGATTTGTGATTTTCATTTATTTATTATGTCCTGTTTCCAAAGCTTTCACAGAAGCATCCAGCATATCCTTTCTGTTCGCAAGCCGATTTTTCATAACCGATCTGACGTCATCAGTCGTGCAAAACAGGTTTTCTTTCGGAATCCTGGCAAGCGCAAATCCCAGCAGAACGAGATTCACGGATTTCGGGGTTCCGATTTCCTGTGCATAAGTATCCGCATCCGCGGTAAAGACTCCCGAGCAGTCTGATAGTCCGGAAACCGGCTCACTGCTGTTTACAACTGCCCAGGCTCCCGTGTTCAGATAAGCCCCGTGCAGGGATACATTTTCTGCCTTTAAAGCAAGAAGCCCGTCCGCGCAGGATGGACGGATCAGTGGGCTGGAAAATTCCCCCACCTTCAGATGAGATACAACGGTTCCGCCCCTTTGGGCCATACCGTGGGTTTCCGAAGTAAAAACAGGCAGTCCTCTCAGGATTGCCGCCTCTGCCAGAAGGCGCGTGACAAACAGGACACCCTGTCCGCCAACGCCGCTGATAATGATTTGTTGTTTCACGGATGTATTCCTTTTATGTCAGTTGTCCGTGGTCAGTTGTCAATTGTTGCAACGGACTACTGACCACTGACTATTGACAAAGATTCCTTGGGACAAACCTGCACACATACCCCGCACCCGCTGCACAGGATAGCGTCAATATTCACCCGTTCTTCGGCTTCGTCCGGAACCAGAGCGGGGCATTCAAAATGCTTTACACAGTATCCGCAGCCGTCACAGGTATCTGTGACCTCAATCTTTACGGGCTGATGCTGCTCACCCCTAAGGGTTCTGTCAAGGAGACACGGGTGTTTTGCAATGACAACCGCGGGCCCGTGTTCCCTGCTGTATGCCACAGCTTCTTTCAGGAGGGAAATAAGCTCGTCTGTTTTATAAGGATCGCATTCCCGGCAGAACTTCACCCCGCATCCCTGGACCAGTGGGGCAATATCCACACTTACAAGGGGTTCACCGCAAGCACCTGCTCCTGTGGCCGGGGTGGGCTGACTGCCGGTCATGGCTGTGGTCCGGTTGTCCAGAATGACCAGCACAAACCGGACATCCTGCACCACCGCGTCAATCAGGGCAGGAACCCCGGCATGAAAAAATGTTGAATCCCCGATTGTGGCGACAATATCAGGACGTTTTTCCTGATGCTTATACGCGTGATAAAACCCCGCTGCCTGACTGATAGCCGCGCCCATGCAGAGCACCGTATCTACCGCACCCAGGTTCAGCCCCAGGGTGTAGCATCCGATATCGCTTGTATAAATTCCCTTTTTTGCTGCTTTTTTTATGGCAAAAAAGCTGGCCCGGTGGGGACATCCCGCGCAAAGGGTGGGACGCCTTCCAGGAACAGATGGGAGGCTGGCGGTTTCGGACTGAACCCCGGCAAACTCAGCGATAATTTCCTGGATGTTTTCAGGGAGAAGCTCCCCGGTTTTCGGCACTGAGCCATCCAGTTTTCCCCTGACACGATGCCGGTCTGCAATCTGCATTTCAATAACGCCGACGGTCTCCTCAATGATCAGGATTTCATCATAAGTATTGATCAGGTGGGATATAAATTCGGTGTGCAGGGGATAGGGCTGAAGCACCTGGTACAGGGAAACAGCATCCCACAGATCCAAGTCTTTCATGATATCCTTTGTATGAGCCGCGGCAACTCCGGAGACCACTATTGCTTTGGTCGTTTGCCCGGGTTGCAACTGACCACTGACCACGGACAACTGACTCGGAGCTGTTTCTTTGTGTGCGGAGATTTCAGCCAGCTTCTTTTCAAGTTCATTGTGCAACTGATAGCGGAATTTGGGTGTTGCGGCCCATCGTGCAGGATTTTTTTCAAATTCAGCTTGTGTTTCATGTGAAACAATTTCCCCGGGCTGAATATCCTGGCGGGCATGGCATACCCTTGTGGTGGGCCGGATCATCACCGGAATCTTAAATTTTTCAGACAGGTTGTAGGCAAGGGTGATCATTTCCTTTGCCTGCCCCGGGGAATCAGGATCAAGCACGGGTATCTTTGCCATCATTGCCATCAGGCGGCTGTCCTGTTCGGTCTGTGAGGAGTGGGGTCCCGGATCATCCGCGCTGATGACCAGGAAACCGCCTTTTGTACCCATGTATGCCGCGCTCATGAGGGGGTCTGATGCCACATTCAGCCCCACCTGTTTCATGCTGACTGCTGCGCGCAGTCCCGTCATGCAGCCTGCATAGGCGATCTCAAAAGCAACCTTTTCATTCACCGCCCACTGGGTATGCATGGATATGGCGTTCTTTTCCTGGAAAGAAGCCACTGAAGCAAGGATCTCCGAAGCCGGGGTGCCGGGATATGAAGTTGCCACAGCGCAGCCGTTTTCTATCAGCCCGAGCGCTATTGCTTCGTTGCCCAGCAGTAATTGTCGTTTATTCAATTCATGCCTCCTGTTGTTCAAATCCCAAATTACAAGCACCAAATTCCAAATCACGCGATGTGCAACTTATAATGCCACGAAGGCACGAAGTCTCACGAAGATTCTTTGTGTTTCTTTGTGTCTTTGTGGCATTATTTAAAAAAAGTTGCACATAGCGTCAAATTGCAAGCACCAAATTCCAGATAAATCCCAAATCACGCGATGTGCAACTTATAATGCCACGAAGGCACGAAGTCTCACGAAGATTCTTTGTGTTTCTTTGTTTCTTCGTGTCTTTGTGGCATTATTTAAAAAAACTCAGCGAGGTTACGCGCTCATCATTTGCCCTGCAAATGACAAACAACAAGCCTGACTTTTGTTATTTATTTAAAATGTTAAATTAAATTTAAAATATCCGACACAGCGGTTTTTGTCAAGAAACGATTGTTTCAGGAGGAGTTCAAAAACAGAGCGAAGCGGTTTTTGCGCCTATACAGACTGATGCAAAAACCGCATCACTCTCTTTTTGCACCTTTGAGAATAGCCCGGCAATTCATTGCCGGGATGACGGTAAACCCATTTACTGAGACGTTGAAGGCTTGTTCTCCTTCAGTCGTCCCTACGGGACTCAGAAAAGGGGAGGAAAACCTTCCCCGGCAATGAATTGCCGGGCTATTTTCAAATGTCCCTACGGGACAAAATCCTCCCGGGAACTATTCAGAACTACAAG
>JAUCGG010000008.1:0-1836 GCA_030378015.1 Desulfococcaceae bacterium HSG8 | reverse complement strand
GGAACTATTCAGAACTACAAGGAAAACGTATAAGAAAAGGAAAGGCAATGTCATTCCCTTTCTTATCCTTCTTCCTTGTAGTTCTATTGTTCAATCTCTGTAAGGCGTTTGAAAATCAGCAGATCAGTTTTTTTGTCCCGGAGGGACATTTGAGAATAGCCCGGTAATTCATTGCCGGGCTATTTTCAGTCGTCCCTACGGGACAAAATCCCTCCCGGGAACTATTCAGAACTACAAGGAAAACGTATAAGAAAGGGAAATGCAGTGTCATTCCCTTTCTTATCCTTCTTCCTTGTAGTTCTATTGTTCAATCTCTGTAAGGCGTTTGAAAATCAGCAGATCAGTTTTTTGTCTGGAGGGACATTTGAGACTTATGCCTCGCAGTTCCCCGAACGGAGCGATTTGACTATGAGTTTGCCGAATTTGCCAAACTGTAAGTTTGGCACTCAATTTTTACTGATTACGGAAGACAGCAAGCTGATCTCACAGCTTCTCCAAGCCGGATTGAATGGTATCTACCAAGTCATCCTCATCCCATGGTTTATAAAGGCAGCGGTGAAGGTTAGCGTTTTTTCTGGCGTTTTCAATTGATTCTTCATCGGACTGACCTGTCAGCATAACTTTGACAATATCAGGAAAACTCTGGTGAACAAGGATAAGAAACTCGTCCCCTTTAAGACCGGGCATGAGCCAGTCGGAAACGATGATCAGGATTTCCAGGCCATCTTCGACCAGTTCCTCAATCAATTCCAAGGCTTCCTCACCATTTTCCGCAACCTCGTAAGTATATTTCGATCCGAACCGCTTTTTGAGCTGGGATTTGAGGCTGTCTAAAATAATTTTTTCATCATCAACGCATAAAATCACTTTTTTGGGCATAGTTATTACTCCTCGTTTTCGTCAGTTGTCCGTTGCCAGTTGTCCGTAGCGACGGACAACTGAGGCGATTTCCAACAATGAATATACCAGACTGAGGTTTGCAGTTCCGCCTTCAGGCGGTGTCACGCCGCCTGAAGGCGGAACTACAAACCGGCCCGGGTATATTCTTTTCCGGAAATCACCTGACATCTATTTAAATTCGGACAAACAGATCATGAGCTTTTTTCTGGCCAGATTGTGCTTGTAGCCCCTGTGGCTCCCCATAGCCGCGAGAATTTCATCTGCTATATTTTCTTCGGATTCACCTTTTTTCCGGAGATCGCGGATTCTGTCTCCGTTTGCTTCGATCAATTGGCGAAACCCTTCCCGATCCCGGATGAAGAAGATAAAAAATCCCAGGATAAAGACCAGCACAGAAGAAACCATTGCCACATATACATCATTCCCGGGGTCGGGAAAGAAGATACGGAGCAGGCTTCGGGGATTTCCTGCATTGAGCAGGGAATAACATGCAACCAGACTGATCAGGACCGCAAGGATGTAAAAAAGACCCAGGAAAAATCCTGACACGATGTTTCCTCCTGACGATTGAGGATGAAATAACTCAGTGCATAATTCCAGTTGGCAGTTGGCAGTCCGCAGTCGGCAGTCCGCAGTCCGCAGTTGGCAGTTGGCAGTCCGCAGTCAGCAGTCCGCAGTTGGCAGTTGGCAGTCGGCAGTCCGCAGTTGGCAGTCCGCAGTTTTCCTTTAAGTTTCCCTGTTATAAGGGAATTATCACAGATGAGCCTTCTACGGCTCTGCTGACCACCGACTGCTGACCACAGACCACAGACTGCCGACTGCCGACTGCCGACTGCCGACTGCCGACTGCCGACTGCCGACTGCCGACTGCCGACTGCCGACTGCCGACTGCCGACTGCCGACTGCCGACTGCCGACTGCCGACTGCCGACTGCCG
>JAUCGG010000062.1 GCA_030378015.1 Desulfococcaceae bacterium HSG8 | reverse complement strand
ATTCTTAATCATAAAGAATGAGGAATGCTAAAATTTTTTCCCGAATCAGATTACTAGTTCGCATACAAAGTGGAGAATTTTAAAAATCTTCGTTTTTAAAAACGCTATTATAGATTTATAAAATCAAGTGATTATATAGTTTTCGTTCAGGCACTATATAATCCACCCCGCGAGAAAATGCTTTGATCTTATCAAAAATTTCATTTTTCGCGCTGATAAAGATTACCGGTATATCCCGGGTCCGCTCATCTGATTTCAAATGCTCACATACTTCATATCCGTCCATTCCGGGCATCATAATGTCAAGCAGAATCAGGTCAGGGGCTTCTGCTTTCACAGCAGACAAAGCCAGATCACCGTTCGGGTCTGACCACATATTCCTGATCCGTCAGTATCCCGGTTAAAAGGCGCAGATTGTCATGGGTATCATCCACAACTAAAATATTTGCTTTCGGATCATTCATTTCGATTTTCATGGCATGCTTCCCCAGGGCGGTAAGGCTGCTCCGGAGGGAACTCTGGGATATTTGACCCGGTTATTTCAGCAACTGGCATCGAATTGCCCGAAAATATGTTTCATAACCTGTTGATATTAAATATGAAGAATTAAAAAATGATTATACTTTACTTATACAGGTTCGGTTCTGCCTGAAATTTTAGTTGCGGGGACAGGATTGCTGACCCCGCCAAAAATTCTTCCCGGCCAAAATCAGGGGATTTGGATAAACATCTTGTTCTCCTTGATCACCTCACCGGCGATTTTTATAGCTTCCTCCATACTGTCTATGCCAGTGATATAACTGTCCCTCAGCTGTATCTCGAATTTCTGATTCCCTTCCTTGTCCGCGATGGTCCGGATGTAGAGATTCATCCTGCTGCCCACCTTTATATAGTTCGCGCTGACCAGCTCCTTGCCTTTGTATTTCCATTTTCCCAGCACATCGTGCAACATAAAATCCTGAATATGTTTCGGAAATTTCATTTTGTATTCCTTTCTTTTTTGATGTCCGGTGTCTGGCTTCTGAAAACTCAGTCACCAGACATCGAACATCCATTAGTGTAAACTTAGGAATCGGGCCGGACGGGATTTGCAATCCCGTCCGCAACATTTTGCCCTGTCATCGGGACGCCGGAACGGTCCGGACGGGATTGCAAATCCCGTCCGGCCCCTTAAGTTTACACTTATGATCGAACATCATATACTGAAAACATCCGGACCCTGCTTAGGCCGTCGCCTCTGTATCGTTTATCGCGTTCTCCAGCCTGCCGACAACTACAGCAGCGGTCGCGTCACCCCAGACATTGACTGCGGTCCGGAACTGATCAAGGATCCGGTCAATCGCAAGGATCAGACCGATGCCGTCCAAGGGCATTCCCGCGGCAGTCAGCACGATTCCCATTGTCACAAGACCGGCTCCCGGAATGGCTGCCGCACCGATTGCAGCAAGGGTGGCGGTGATGAAGATCACGACCTGCATCCCGATGGTCAGATCAATACCCATGAGTTCGGCGATGAAAATCACGGCCACCGACTCGTAAAGCGCTGTTCCGTCCATATTCACGGTGGCCCCCAGGGGCAGGACAAAATTGCCGATCTTCTTATCAACCCCGGCCCGTTTGCTCAGGCAGTCCATGGTGATAGGCAGGGTGGCCGCACTTGATGCGGTTGACCAGGCTGTCAGGATGGCCGGAGATAATGCCCTGACCAGACGGACAGGGCTGTACCGGCCGATAATCAGCACCAGTATCGGCAGGGTGATCGCTGCGTGAATGGCCAGCCCGAGTATCACCGTCAGCGCGTATTTCCCCAAGGCTGAGAGCGCAGCCACACCCAGATCCATGAAAATAGCGGTCACAAGGAAAAAGATACAATAGGGCGCGATGATCATCACGGCCATGACCGATTTCTGCATGATCAGATCCAGGCCGTGGATCACGTTGGATAAGGCATCAGACTCCCTTCCCACCATAGCTGCCATGACAGCGAAAAAGATGGTAAAGAAGATGATCTGCAACACGTCCCCTTTGGCCATGGCACCGGCAGGGTTCTTGGGGATCATGTTAATCAGCGTGTCAATGATAATGACGGTCGCGCTTCTCTCACCGACCCCCTGTTTGCTCACCTTGTCCGGGACTTCGGCGACGATGTTCAGCGCGGAAAGGGCTTCTTTGTCAATCCCTTTTCCAGGATGAATAATATTCACCAGAATCAGGCCGATCAGAACGGCCAAAGCGGTGGTGGCCATATAGTAGGCCACTGTCTTGCCGCCGATTTTACCCAATTCTCGGATGTCTCCCAGATTGACCACCGCTGTGAAAATCGAAGCAAAGACCAGCGGCACGATCATCATTCTGAGCAGGCGGATGAAGATATCTCCTGCGTAGCTGAAGAAGACCTTCTGAGCGTAAATAGGACCCGACGTCACCCCCGGTCCGAAGAGCTTGTTATATGTTATACCCAGAACAATCCCCGCGACAATCCCGATCAGGATTTTCCATTGGAGATCAAGTCCCTTTTTCTCCTTTTTTGTTTCTTCCATTTCCTTCTCCTATGCTTTGGGAGTTGAAAGTTTCTCACTTTCCTTTTTTCACTTCTTCATATATTTCCGCATAAAATTCTCAAAATATCCCTGGCCCCGAAGCTTGTCAGCGATGAACATATTCAGCATGTTCAGGAATGACTGATTCCCCTTTGCGATGGCAAACCCGTAGGTATCCGGTTTGTAAGGCTCGGGAAAGACAATCATTTTGTACAGGGTTTTGTCCGGGTTATCCTGGGCCCAGGTATTGAGAAATATTTCATCATGAACCATGATATGAGTCTCGCCATTGGCCGCAGCCTCAGCGGACTTTTCATTGGTGGGATATTCCTGAATTTTGGCTTGGGGGAAGAATTTGGGAACCGAGCGGAGCGATCCTTTTCCGGTGGTCGCGGCGATGATCAACTGATCTTCCTTGCCAAGTTTCCTGAGTTTTTCCATCAGTTCCCCGTAGCTTTTCACCTGCCCCACTTTCAGCTTGTTGGCCCTGATCTTGTTCAGCATGATGGTGATGCCGGTGTCATAATAGGAGTCAGTGAAATCCACTTTTCCGGCCCGCTCAAAATTACGGGACATGGCCGCCATAATCACATCAATCTGACCACTCTGAGCCATGGAGAACAGTTCCGTGAAAGAATTCGGTACTACTTTCTCCAGTTTCACGCCCATATTTTTCGCCAGCAGTTCGGCAATGTCAATATCTATGCCGATACGTTCATCCTTTTTATTGGTGAACGAAAAAGGCTTGAACAACGGGTTAAATCCGACTTTGATAACGCCGTCTTTGACAATCCGTTGCAGCACAGGGCTGTCGCCAGTGACGATTTCGCTGGCACCGGCCAGTCCCTGGATGCACAGGATCACCGTAAAGGTCAGGGTCGCCAGCATAAGGCCCTGAAAGTTCGTCCATCTCTTCATTTGAATCCTCCGTGAAATGAGTAAAAAAATTTCTGAAATAAGCTTCTGCCAGTTTTCCTTATCACCTCCTCCTTTTGCTGTTTGATCATTTTCAGTTGTTTTCTGATTATGACACCTTTTGGATTCCTGGGTCAGAACTGGAAAAATGTCCCATTTTTTGAGTTCTGACCGGAATGATATCACCACTGTCATGGTCAATATTTTTTCAAGATAATTGTATTACTTGCCAAATATCTGTTCCATGATATTTAAATAAACGGTCATAATCTTTCCGATATTTTTTGCCGGACATTGGCCTGAAATCTGAATATCAGTAAATCGAAAACTTCTGAATATCCGACCCGGGGAATTTGCTTTAGTAAGGATATTAAATCCTTAATTACGCCAATCCCTGTTGTTCCAAGGGCAGGATTAAAAATTTCCGATCTGCCGAATATTGGGCTGTCCACCTGATTCAAAACCCGAATCTGATGCCAAGTAAGTACCCGGTGCATAAGTTTTCTGGAAGAGATAATGATAATATATATTGGCCAATGAAATCATCTTTTTTCCCTAAATTAGATATGACATCTAAATTTGAGCCTAATAGTTTAGTGAAAAGTCTCGGCTCTTTTTCCGAAAGAAAAGCAACATTACTTTCTGTAAGATCAGCTATTGTGAATTTAACATACATTCTTTTGATAATCGATGCACTATAAGTTAGGAGACTATAAGGCACGCCTTTACGAACTAATGACCGTATGACCTCTCTTTCATTTTCATTCAATGAAAAGCCGGGCATATCAAGGTTCATATTAATAATCATGTCATAATTTTTAGGATCATATGCTCTAATCGCTTCAAGTATATCATCTTCAATAAACACATCATTAATGATGGGATGAATGTCGATTTGTTTACGAAAGGGGGAGTCGCGGCGGACTTTCATCATTCGTTGTGACCGTCAGGTCATGGAAGTTCCCCGGAATGACGGATGCCGATCTCGTATAATATACTGTCATTTCGGGGAAAATAAAAAAACGGATGTTTTTTTTATTTTAACCCGGAATCCACTGTTTACAAAAGTTTTCGATCTACTGAAAGTTCGTAACGAGTATAATTTCAGTAGCTCTCAATTTCTGTCCGGCGGAATTAGAAGCTAAATTTGTTTTTACAGATCACATACAAACCAAGCTTTGAACCCCGCTGAATTACACCCTCCTTAACCTTTTGAGTACGGCTATAAAAAACAAAAGCTTACTCCGATCAGAACAACAGTATAAACGAAAATAGTTGAGGTAACAATACTTAATTTTCTGATCGTCTTTGTCCTTCCGAGATAGCGGGGATAAATATCACTGTTGAGGGGTAACAATACTTAATTTTCTGATATCGTCTTTGTCCTTGACAACATTATTTTTGAGATTTATTCTGAAATCCTTTTTTGAATTGAATATAACCGGCAGATAGGAATATCAGACTTTCCTGCTTGGAAAGCATTCGGCAGACTGCTCCTGTCATTCCGTGAAAATTAATTTAACCGGAATCCTGGCATCTTTCATAAAAGCTGAAAGTAGGTTAAGTAGGTTACACTTTTTCTGACTGCAGAACACTTTTTCAAATTGTTTGAAACGATTTGAAAAATCGTTCTACATTAAAGTGTAAACTGACAAATGAAGGATGCCGGAATTTGAGGTTAGAAAATTTCCATCTGCTGATAATCCCAACTCTTATACAGGTGATTGATCATGCCGCCGATTATTTCAGTAGTGGGCAAATCCGGATCAGGCAAGACCACGCTTATCGAAAAGCTGATCCCTGAACTCAGGCGCAGGGGATACAAGATCGGTATTGTAAAACATGCCTTTCACAATTTTGACATGGATAAAAAAGGTAAAGATAGCTGGCGACATAAGGCGGCCGGGGCAGAAACAGTTGTTGTTGCCTCCCCGGGCAGGATCGGGATGATAAAAGATCATGATTCAGAAGACCTGGAAAGCTTTGAAATATATTTCCGGGATATGGATATCGTGATAACAGAAGGATATAAAAGACAAAACAAACCGAAAATAGAGATATTCCGAGCGGTTGCCCATGATGCCCCGCTTTGCTTGGATGATAACAGCCTGATCGCCTTTGTTACGGATACGGGTATTGATATGAATATTCCACGGTTCGGTTTGGATGATATCGAAGGGCTGGCAGATTTGGTTGAAAAAAAATTTTTATGAATGCAATGCCGATGTCATGACTTATATTATTGTAGATTTTGAAGCCACCTGTTGTGATCGCGGAACAGTCCCGCGAAATGAAATGGAAATCATTGAAATCGGTGCAGTTGCACTTGACGGTGAGGGGCCGGCCGTTGCTGGTGAATTTTCCGAGTTCATAAGGCCAGTGCGAAATCCCAGGTTAACCAGATTCTGCACTGAACTTACCGGCATCACCCAGGAAATGCTTGAAGGAGCGAGCGGATTCAAAAAAGTGCTCTTTGAATTTAAGAAATGGATTTGGTCATTTGAGAAGCCGGTTTTCTGCAGTTGGGGTGAATATGACAGGGTTCAACTGGAAAGGGACTGCGCATATCATTCTGTTCCATATCCGTTTGACTATCAACATATTAACATAAAAAAGAAATTTGCTTATAATAACGAATTGAGAAAAGCGTGTGGCTTAGGTCAGGCCATCAGAATGGCTGGTTTGGAGTTTAATGGCAGGCATCATCGGGGAATTGACGATGCTAAGAATATGGCCCGTCTGAGTGAGTTCATTTTTGGATCAGAAATATGTGCTGACTGAGAAATGCATCGGGTATTCCCTTCGGAGATACCGGATGTTATGTCTATCCGCGAAGAGTTTGAAAAACGAGAAAAGAGCTTTATATCTCCTTTCGGATGTCAGATCGTTGTCTCCCGGGCCGTGCAAGAGCAGAGCCTTGATGCCCGATCAGGACAGCTTTCCAAGTAGAATGCATCACCAATTTTCAGAACTGGATGAATATAAAAAACATGAATCAAAAACAATTAGAAGATTATCTCTGGGGAGCAGCCAACATCCTGAGAGGAATGATTGACGCCGCTGATTTCAAACAATACATTTTTCCGCTCCTGTTTTTCAAAAGGGTTTCGGATATATGGGAAGAGGAATATCAGGAAGCATTGGAGCTTTCAGATGGTGATATGGATTATGCCAATTTCAGAGAAAACCACCGGTTTCAAATACCGGATGGTTGTCACTGGAGCGACATACGTTCGACATCTGTTGATATTGGAAAGAAACTCCAAAAAGCACTGAACGAGATTGAGAAAGCCAATTTTGAATTGCTGCATGATGTGTTTGGTGATGCGCAATGGACCAACAAACGCAGACTGAGTGATGAAAAACTGATTGATCTGATTGAACATTTCTCAGAAATGAACCTCTCAGTGGAAAATGTGCCGCATGATTTGATGGGTGAAGGGTACGAATACCTGATTAAGAAATTCGCCGATGACAGTGGGCATACGGCTGCTGAATTCTATACCAACAGAACCGTTGTTGAGCTGATGACTCGCATTACCGACCCGCAACCGGGTGAAAGTGTGTATGACCCGACTTGCGGTTCGGGCGGCATTTTGCTGAATTCCGCACTTTACCTGAAAAAGCAGGGGAAGGAATACCGAAATCTGAAACTGTACGGACAGGAACTGAATCTCATTACTTCGGCCATAAATTGAATTGGAACGCCGTATGTCCAAACAGGGCTTTTCCGGCATGCGTCCTTCATTTAATACCGGAAAAGAGCTTATCATGTGTACAGTGTATTCCAAAAAGGGGAAGTTCATACCTCTCGGAACCCTGCAGGATGTGGATATCGAACTCCCTTACGGAGAGAAGTATTCAGACACTATCCGCCCGGGGTACAGGTTTTCGCTGAATGTCGGAAGCAGGGTTATCGGGCAGGGAGTTGTTGAAAAATATTCATAACCTACGGAATGTGTTCAAAAATTCCGCTGAATTTATATGAGATGATCATGAAACCTGTATCAGTTCTGTACAGACCCGTGGGAAAAGCCGAGCTTGAAAAGATTGAGAAAAGCGGTTTCAGGAAATTTCCGCCGAGGCTGCCGGAACAGCCGATTTTTTATGTGGTCCTGACCTCGGAATATGCGGCACAGATTGCAAAAGACTGGAATACCAAAGATGAGCATTCCGGATTTGCAGGATACGTAACCCGCTTCAGGGTACGGACCGATTACCTGGAAAAATATGATATCAGAACCGTGGGAGGCAGGATACACAGGGAATACTGGATACCTGCCGAGGAGCTTGACGAATTCAATGCAAACATCGCCGGTGAAATTGAGGTTGTTGAAACTTACGTCTGAACGTAGCGTAATCTTTCAGATTGCGCCGGAGATAACAGATCCGGAGAGGCGCATTCTGAAAGAATCAGTAGATCGAAAACTTCTGCAAACAGTGGATTCCGGGTTAAAATCGGAAAACATCCTCCTTGTCGTTCTAAATAGTTCCCGGGAGGATTTTGTCCCGGAGGGACATTTGAAAATAGCCCGGCAATTCATTGCCGGGAAAGGTTTTCCTCCCCTTTTCTGAGTCCCGTAGGGACGACTGAAGGAGAACAGCCTTCAACGTCTCAGTCGTCCCTACGGGACTCAGAAAAATGGGTTTACCGTCATCCCGGCAATGAATTGCCGGGCTATTCTCAGATGTCCCTCCGGGACAAAAAAACTGATTTTCAAACATTTTTCCGGGTTAAAATCGGAAAACATCCGTTTTCCGATTTTCCCCGGAATGACAGTATATTAAAGTGTCATTCCGGGGAAAATTAAAAAACGGATGTTTTTTAATTTTAACCCGGAATCCACTGTTCTAAATAGTTTATATGAAAGTCCCGATAAAAAATCCTCCCGGCCCCTTTAAAAAAGGGAGAGGTCGTGCGGGGTTTCATCATTCGTTGTGATCGGCAGATCATGAAGGTTCCCGGGAGGATTTTGTCCCGGAGGGACATTTGAAAATAGCCCGGCAATTCATTGCCGGGAAAGGTTTCCTCCCCTTTTCTGAGTCCCGTAGGGACGACTGAAGGAGAACAGCCTTCAACGTCTCAGTCGTCCCTACGGGACTCAGAAAAATGGGTTTACCGTCATCCCGGCAATGAATTGCCGGGCTATTCTCAGATGCCCCTCCGGGACAAAAAAACTGTATTTCCCTTTCAGATTCTGCCAGTCAGAAGTTTTAGGTGATTTCCGGAAAAGAAGATACCAAGCGCAGTTCGTAGTTCCGCCTTTAGGCGGTCTCATGGCCGCCTAAAGGCGGAACTACGAACTTCAATCCGGTATGTTCTTTATTGGAAATCGCCTAAGCTGATTGATATAAATGAATTCTTGAAAGAATTAATCCGTAGTAACAGAAGGTTACCACAAATCACACGAATCACATGAAAAAGAATATCCGAGGAACTTGACGAATTCAATGCAAACATCGTCGGTGAAATTGAGGTTGTTGAAACTTACGTCTGAACTACAGGGAAAAAGTATAAGAAAAGGAAATATTCATCACGCATCACGTTTCAACTTCCGATGAGGAATGGGCAGCAGGCGCCTTCCCACCAGCCGGGTGTGCATACAGGAAATGCGAAAATTGTCAAGAAAGGGCTTGAAAGATGACACCCTCTGTTCCGGTTCGGGATACCAGACGTCAATTTCAACTGTTTTTAATCCCAGTCCGGCCCACACTGCTTTTGCCAGCACTTCGGCTTCAAAATCATAATACGAGCCATCCAGCTTCATCTCAGAGAGATACCGCACCGGATAGGCCCGGAATCCGCTCTGGCAGTCATCTATAAAGGCGCCGGTTTCCACATACAGCCAGAAGTTGGCAAATTTTCTGCCGAATTTGCTTGATCCGGGGATATTCTGCCCGTTAAAATCCCTGCATCCGATAACAATGGTTGTTTCATCTTCTTGGAGAAGCGGGATAAACTTCTTTATGTCCCTGGGATAATGCTGGCCGTCAGCGTCAATGGTGATCATGAAACGGCCTCCCCGGTTTTGGACAAATCGCAGCCCTGTAAAAATGGCCTGTCCTTTGCCCCGGTTTTTTTCATGCCTCAGCACTTTGATATCCGTGCCCTTGAAGAGCATGGGGATGTCCGTATCTGTACTGCCGTCGTCCACAACTGCCACATGCTGCAAATGCTGGCGGCATTCCATGACCACATCTTTTACTGTTTCCTTATTATTATATACCGGGATGACGCACCAGATATGATCGGTGAAAGATTTGTTTTGATCCATTGCTGTTCTCATCAGAAGGTCTTTAGCCGGAGTACAAAGCCTGATTTGTGAGTGTTCAGGCACAAAGCAAGGCTTCGGCGTGATCTCAGTTGAACGATTGGCAAATCAGGCGGTGACATGGCTCGGATTTGTCAATCCGAGCCGAGCCATGTGGGCCGTCCGTGTGTCCTGAAAACCGGCTCGGATTTCGCTACTGAAAATGATCCGTGTTCATCCGTGTCCTGATTCCCGCGGTATAGGACACGGATGAACACGGATAGACACGGATTTTATTACAGAAATGATCCGCGTGCGTTCATCCGCTCTGCTCCCGCGTGAGCTCAGTCGAACAATTGGCAAATCAGGCGGTGACATGGCTCGGATTTGTCAATCCGAGCCGAGCCATGTGGGCCGTCCGTGTGTCCTGAAAACCGGCTCGGATTTCGTTACTGAAAATGATCCGTGTTCATCCGTGTTTATCCGTGTCCTGATTCCCGCGGTATAGGACACGGATGAACACGGATCGACACGGATTTGTCAATCCGAGCCGAGCCATGTGGCCTGTCCGTATGTCCTGAAAATGATCCGTGTTCATCCGTGTTTATCCGTGTCCTGATTCCCGCGGTATAGGACACGGATGAACACGGATAGACACGGATTTTATTACAGAAATGATCCGCGTGCGTTCATCCGCTCTGCTCCCGCGTGAGCTCAGTCGAACAATTGGCAAATCAGGCGATGACATGGCTCGGATTTGTCAATCCGAGCCGAGCCATGTGGGCCGTCCGTGTGTCCTGAAAACCGGCTCGGATTTCGTTACTGAAAATGATCCGTGTTTATCCGTGTCCTGATTCCCGCGGTATAGGACACGGATCGACACGGATTTATCAATCCGAGCCGAGCCATGTGGCCTGTCCGTATGTCCTGAAAACCGGCTCGGATTTCGTTACTGAAAATGATCCGTGTCCTGATTCCCGCGGTATAGGACACGGATGAACACGGATCGACACGGATTTGTCAATCCGAGCCGAGCCATGTGGCCTGTCCGTATGTCCTGAAAACCGGCTCGGATTTCGTTACTGAAAATGATCCGTGTTTATCCCTATGATCCGCTCGTTATGGAATTTTTTAAGCGGTTCCAGTTCCAGCGGTTTTGAAAAATAGAATCCCTGGCCGTACTGGCAGTTCAACTCCCGAAGCCGCTCAATCTGAACTTTTTTTTCTATACCTTCTGCAATAACATTCATGTCCAGATGGAAGGCCAGGGATATGATGGTCTGGATAATTTTTATATGCTTATCCTCATCCGGGCCCAGCTTCTCTACAAATGACCGGTCAATTTTAAGTGTATCAAAAGGAAACTGCTGGAGATAACTCAGTGATGAATAGCCGGTTCCGAAATCATCAACCACCAGACGGATGCCTGTTTTTTTCAGCTTTTCAAACAGGGGGATCATCGCGTCAGCATTATCCATCATGACGCTTTCTGTCACCTCCAGCTTCAGGCATTCCGGATCAATTCCTGTTTTATCTATGATTTTCTGGATTTCGTCAATCAGATCTCCCTGGAGAAGCTGGATAACAGAAACATTCAGCCCGAGTATGAAGGGACCTTTCAGAGACATTTCTTTAATGTACCCGACGATCTGGTCGCAGGCTTCCCTCAATACCCATGTGCCTATGGGGACGATAAGGCCGGTATCCTCTGCAATCGGGATGAATTCAACGGGGGAAATCATGCCTTTTACCGGGTGGTTCCATCTCACCAGGGCCTCAATGCCCACAATTTCCTCTGTTACAAGGTCAACAATGGGCTGGTAATGAAGCACAAATTCCTTACGGTCAATGGCTTTTCGCAGATCTGTTTCCATATTCAGCCGCTCTGTTGCCTGCTTGTGCATCTTGGAATTGAATACCCGGTACTGGTTTACACCTTCGGCTTTTGCCCGGTACATCGCGGTTTCCGCGTCTCCGATCATCTGGTGCGGGCTTTTGTATTCAGGCGCACTGTAAACAATCCCGATGCTTATGGAAATAAAAATTTCATGTTCCCGGATATGAAAGGGCTGTGAAAATTTGTTTCGAATTCTGTCCACGACCCGGAGGGCATCCTTGTGACTGCTGATATCCTCCAAAAGAACGATGTATTCATCTCTTCCGAACCAGGTGACCGTATCCACAGTTCGCAGGCATCCGGACAATCTTTCCGCGACACGCCTGAGTACATCGTTTCCCGCATCATATCCCAAGCTTTCATTGATGATCCTGAACCGGTCCAGATCAACGAACAGGAGGGAATACTGGTAATTTTCCTTTCGCTGCCTCCTCTCCATTGCGCGGTACAGGCGGTCGAAAAACAGGGACCTGCTCGGAAGCCCGGTTCGTGCGCACCGCATGGAATTCTTCTCCTCATCCGAAGCGTTTATATCGTTCATGAACTTCCACAGCGGATATCCCAGTATTTCATTGATGCTGCATCCCAGGATGTCCGCCATCAGTTGGTTCACATACGTTGTTTTGCCGTCCCTGTTCACCGTCCATACCCCCTGCTCGGATGCATTAATCTTTTGCTGATCCGGGGCATTATACGCTTGGGAATCGGCTTCGGCATATGGTCCTGACTCGGAATTTTTTTTCATATTTTTCATTGCCTCGTGAATTCATATAATGAATTGTAACGCATTGAAATTTAATTTAAAGGGACATCAGGAGGATAGGAATTCCGTTTTTGTCAGTAGATGGAAAGTTCCGATTCTATGAGAACTACAAGGATTTAATTTAGTAGGGATTACAAATCCTTATTAAACCAAATCCCTGTAGTTTCACGGGCCGAATTAAATTTTCCATCTACCGTTTGTAGCACCGAGATTTTTCCGGACCCGGCTTTCTGCCGGTTTTCCGACTTCGGAGGGTTAAAAACGTGGTTTCCGCACTCCTCCGGCTTTCATATATATTTTCAGAAATGCTTGGGATTTGTCAATCCCAGGCGAGCATTCGGGGCTTGCTGAATCCGCCCGATGCTTGGGATTTGTCAATCCCAGGCGAGCATCCGGGGCTGACTGAATCCGCCCGATGCCTGGGATTTGTCAATCCCAGGCGAGCATCCGGGGCTGACTGAATCCGCCCGATGCCTGGGATTTGTCAATCCCAGGCGAGCATCCGGGGCTTGCTGAATCCGCCTGATGCCTGGGATCAATCCCAGGCGAGCATCCGGGGCTGACTGAATCCGCCCGATGCCTGGGATTTGTCAATCCCAGGCGAGCATTCGGGGCTTGCTGAATCCGCCCGATGCCTGGGATTTGTCAATCCCAGGCGAGCATCCGGGGCTGACTGAATCCGCCTGATGCCTGGGATTTGTCAATCCCAGGCGAGCATCCGGGGCTTGCTGAATCCGCCCGATGCCTGGGATTTGTCAATCCCAGGCGAGCATCCGGGGCTGACTGAATCCGCCCGATGCCTGGGATTTGTCAATCCCAAGCAAGCATTCGGGGACTGCTATCATATCAGAAAAATTCTATATTATCTTCATCTTTATGCACATCCGGAGTTCTGACTTCAGGAGGCTTTGCCGGTTTAATGATTTTCCGTTTGCCCGCATCTGTTTTACTCTTCACTGATCCGGATAACTGCCCTTTAAAACCCGGGATAGAAGAACACAAATTCTCTATTTCCTGGATAATAAAATCCTGGGACTGGAGTGACACGGTTGCGCTTTCGATGTCATCTGCTATCTCATGATAATTCTGTGTAAGAACTCGGATGGCTTCTGAGATATGATACAGCGATTTCTTAAACCCTTTGAGCTTTTCCTTCAGGCTGTTTTCCGTATGATCCATTTCAGAAGCCCCATTCCGGATATGCTTATTCAGGCTCTTTTTCAGTGTTTCCAGTGTTTCCACGGATTCATCAACAACGCCGCCGATGTTCATGGCCGTATTCCCGGCCTGGTCGGCAAGCTTCCGCACCTCGTCCGCAACTACGGAAAACCCCGCGCCGTGCTCTCCTGCCCGAGCAGCTTCCACAGCCGCATTCAGGGCAAGAATCCGAGTCTGAAAGGCAACTTTATCTATCTCCGACACAAAATGACGGATTTCCCCGACCTTTCCCACGATATGCTCCAGATCTTCAAGAAATTCCTTGTTGATCTGTCCGATGGTCTGAAATACGGAACCGGATTCTTCAATCGCTGATTCGTTCTCCTGAATCATGCGTGCAATATAGCTGGTTCCGAAAAAACTTTCCTCACCGTCAATATCTCCCAGGAAATAGGTGACAACAGCATCCGCTTCTTCTGATCCCTCCTTTGTCTTATTTACAATTTCCTGTAAAATCAGAACCATATTCAGCATTTCTTTCTCAGTTTTTTCCCGAATAACGGATAGACTCCGCCCGATTTCCGCTAAGAGCGACCCGTAATCCGATCCCATACCGGATTTGCCATAAATTTTTACAGACAGGAAAGTACAAAACCCGACAAGCAGGATTCCGGTAAAGGCATATCCCGGACTCAGAAAGGTAAGCAGAAAAACAGACGGCGGAATTATTCCGACTGCAAGAGGGATAACGTAGGGCATTTTCATTTACACCTTGTCAGTTGTCAGTTGTCAGTTGTCAGTTGTCAGTTGTCAGTTGTCAGTTGTCAGTTGTCAGTTGTCAGTTGCCAGTTGCCAGTTGCCAGTTGCCAGTTGCCAGTTGCCAGTTGTCAGTTGTCAGTTGTCAGTTGCCAGTTGCCAGTTGTCAGTTGCCAGTTGCCAGTTGCCAGTTGCCAGTTGCCAGTTGCAACTGACAGCATGTTTCACGCATTACGCATTACGCATTACGCATTACGCATTACGCATTACGCATTATGCATTACGCATCACGCATTACGCATTACGCATCACGCATCACGCATCACGCATCACGCATCACGCATCACGCATCACGCATCACGCATCACTTTTCATGGAAGCAGGTAACTTGGTAGTATCATCAGTAATCGCGCCTTTCAACTGGTCAGGGGTAACTCCGCTCCCTGCCCTGCTCAGGTCAGCCCCGCGCAGGTCAGTTCCGCTCAGATCTGCTCCTCGCAGATTAACTCCGCTCAGGTTTGCGCCGCCCAGATTTGCGCTGCTCAGGTTTGCGTAGCTCAGGTTGGCTTCGGCCAGATCAGCATCCCTCAGATCCGTGTGAATCAGGTCAATAAAGCTCATATCTGCCCGGGTCAGTTCTGCTTCGTTCAGATTCGCTTCGTTCAGATTCGCGCCGCTCAGATTTGCATGGGTGAGATTTGCGCCGCTCAGGTTTGCGCCGCTCAGGTTTGCGCCGCTCAGATCCGCTTCAACTAGGTTTGCACCGCTCAGATCCGCGACAATCATATTGGTGACAATCATGTCCGCCCGGGGCAGATTCGCACCCCACAGATTTGCGTAGCTCAGATCAGCCCCGCTCAGATTTGCCCTTCCCAGATCTGCTTCAAGCAGATTGGCATAGCTCAGGTCAGCGTAACGCAGGTCAGCCTCTCTAAGGTCCGCGCTTGCCAGACTGGTTTCACTTAAAGAAGCTTTTTTCAGGTTAAGGGAATGAAGACAAAAATGATGCTCAGAAAAATTACCATATTCCGCTGCATTCAGAAGGGAGATAAACTTGTAGAAACTGTCATTATTTTCAAAAATATCAAGCTTGCCATCCGAATACCGCTTTTTTTTCTCCTTTTTTGAAAATATTTTGAAAATTTCTGTGAGCCAGTGAAGCAGTGCGGATAAGACATTTGCTTCGGTCACCAGGGGATCAGCGTTCCGGATCCCTTCGTGCCTTAGCAGATAGACATGGCTTTGCGCGAGCTTGAAAAATGCTTCCAGGGGATCAAAAAGGTCTTTGGCTTCCTCTTTACAGGCCATAATAACATCCTGGATAAACGGCACATGATCTTCGTTGGAGACGGACGCTCCCCCGAAAATGAAATAGATGTCATCTGCCATAGCATCACAGCTTCTTTCGGGCCTTTCGGTACGAAATACTTCAGCAGCTTCCCGGATTAATTTAAAAACCGCCTCTGCCGTGAGGTAGTCCTTAATGGTTTTGTGAATAAAGGAGAATGCGTTTTCTTCCAGTTCCTTAAAAAAGAAGCTGATTGCAAGAGTTCTGCATATATCCTCTATTTCCTGATCATTTTTTAACCTGATCATTTCCAAGCCGTAGAGGGTATTATCCTTTTTCAAGGCTTCAATCAGGGTACCGATGTTGATAGCTTCCTGCCCGCTGCGAAAAAGGATGAAAGCGACCATCTGCAGGAACCGGTTATATGTATCCTCGTCCGGGAGATTGGTGCGCCTGGGGCGGCGCTGCCATTTTTTCAGGTAAGTCCACTTGATAATTGTACGATATATATCCCCGCGCGAAATCTGACCCGCCGGCAAGTCCCGCAAAAGCTTCCGTCCTTCTGTATCAGAAAGAATGGTGGCGGATATGGTGAGAAGGATGGGCTGATGAACGAGGTCTTCAAGATGCCTGTCTGAAAAATCCTTATATCGTAAGGGGGGGCTGATTTTTTTCTGAAGACAATATTTTTTCAACCACATTTCCACCTGTGCCCTGGAAAAATCTTCGATTTCATAAAGGTGATAATCCGCGCTGAACGAGCTTTGAACCTGCTTGACAAACTGGGAGCGCCCCGTAAGGATGAGATTGAATTTCGAGTCCTTGTGCTCATTGACTTCTGCTGACAGATTAAACATGTTCCGGATAAATTCTTTAAGAGCGATATCGCTTCTGTCCGTTACCTGGCGTTCATCCATACCATCTAAAATCAGAACAGTATGTTTGTCATAAAAAAAGTTTTCACTCCCGATGAACGGCGTTCGCATACTCAGCACCCTGATTTCATTGTCATCCAGCCTTCCCATATTCTTAAATTCATACATCAGGATGGTTGTTTTTTTCGACTTTTTCCCTTGTTCTTTGGCAACAATCGCGTGGGCAAGTACGCGAACCGTGGAAGTTTTGCCATGCCCGGGCTGACCATGAATGACAATCGGATCTGTTGATTTTTCAATGGCATTGAGAAGCGAGTCAATGAGGTTCGGGAGCTTTTTGGCATCATCTTCTGTTTTTTTATCCTTGAGTTTACTGTTCCAGTATTTTGCAGAAGGGGTTACGTAAACCTGCCAGAGGGTAAGATCAGGATCAATGGGCAACGGGTCACTGGTGAGTGTTTTAAGAATAGCATTTGTATGTTCGTTCACGTCTGTCATTTTATCACCTCAGTTGTCAGTTGTCCGTGGTCAGTTGTCAGTTGTCAGTTGTCAGTTGTCAGTTGTCAGTTGTCAGTTGTTCGTGGTTCGTGGTTCGTGGTTCGTGGTTCGTGGTTCGTGGTTCGTTGCAACTGACCACTGGTCACTGATAACTATCTCATCATTTATCAGAAATCAATCCCAAAATATAAAGTTGTCAGTTGTCAGTGGTTCGTTGTCAGTTGCAACGGAGTACTGCCAACTGGCAACGGACCACTGACCACTATAATGTATCCAGGAATTTTGCAGCATCCAGGATAATGAGCAGTTCATTCTTCAATTTACATATTCCCATTGAAAGATCGGACTTTCTCTGTTCCATGCCTGAGGGCGATGTGTTCTCATCAGGCCGGCGTGCTTCAATCTGGCTTTCATCAACCTCAACCATGTCACCGATACGGTCCACCAGAACACCGAAGGATTCCCCCACCTTTTGTTTGAACAGAACCACCCGGCTAATATCATCCACTTCCCTGCTGTCAAAGCCAAGGATCAGGCGCAGGTCAAGGACGAGATAGACATGCCCCCGGATATTGACAAATCCCCGAACTTCCCTGGGTGCATGATAGACAATTGTTAAAGAAACCTCATCCTTTATCTCCTTGACATCCAGGATATCCACACCAAAGAGATGGTCAGCAACATAAAAAGAGCAAAATTGACGTTTTTCACCGATACGCAGTTTTTCTGACTCCATAATTTATTTCCCCGTGAAACGTGATGCGTGAAACGTGATGCGTGAAACGTGAAACGTGAAACGTGAAACGTGATGCGTGAAACGTGAAACGTGAAACGTGAAACGTGAAACGTGAAACGTGAAACGTGAAACGTGAAACGTGAAACGTGAAACGTGAAACGTGATGCGTGAAACGTGAAACGTGAAACGTGAAACGTGATGCGTGATGCGTGAAACGTGAAACGTGATGCATGAAACGTGACAAATCCGCCTGAAATGCTTGGGATTTGCCAATCCCAGGCGAGCATTTCAGGGGCACTTTCTCAGTCGAACGATTGACAAATCTGCCGGAAATGCTTGGGATTTGCCAATCCCAGGCGAGCATTTCAGGGGCACTTTCTCAGTCGAACGATTGACAAATCCGCCGGAAATGCTTGGGATTTGCCAATCCCAGGCGAGCATTTCAGGGGCACTTTCTCAGTCGAACGATTGACAAATCCGCCGGAAATGCTTGGGATTTGCCAATCCCAGGCGAGCATTTCAGGGGCACTTTCCATCTGCTGATTATATCACGCATCACGTTTCACGCATCACGTTTCACGCATCACGCATCACGCATCACGCATCACGTTTCACGTTTCACGTTTCACGTTTCACGCATCACGTTTCACACTGTTCATCAGGAGCGGTTCAAAAATTTCTATTGCAACATTATGAAACTCTGTATCAAAAGGTTCGGTCTGCCCGAAGCAAAGCCGGAAATAGGAGTCTTCAGCTTCACCCGGGGCATGATCATTTCCCATCCAGGTGTTTCGGATCGTCTTCAGGGCCTCCCCGGGCGGAGCATTATTCTTTATAATCCGGTCTGCATATTCCCACGAGGTTTTTGGGAAAAAATGAATGGGTTTCCTCAATCCTTCCCAGTATTTTTCCAGCAGGCTTTCCAATATCCCCTGACTTCCCCTTACTGGCCTGTATTCCCATATGAAATCCGAACCTGCAAACATGCTTGCCCGGGGATAGGACGTGTCTGTTCCGTAATTCAGCACCAAGTGATGAATCCATGTCCTGAGACGATCTTTCGGCTTTACGGTTGCACAGCGATAATGAAACAGCCTGTCAGGGTAAATGGTCTCAATTCTTCCGTTCAGGGTGAACCCGTTCAGATTCAGGTCCACTTCAAAAGGTTCCAGTGCTTTTTTCCGGATATATGGCTGTATCTTTTCCGCAAATCCCTCTGCTTCCATACGAATTTTTTCATAAACGCACTCTCCCACTGTACCGTGGGGCAATTGTCCTGCTGCTTTTTTCAGTGTAAAAAAATCTGTGAGGTCCTGTCCTTCAAGTTTCTTTTCCACCAGATGCTGTTCAAGGAAATATTTATCCAGCCCACTGACTTCAAACGGTTCTTTTTCTTCAAGAACTGAGTTTCTGTCATCAAGATAGATGCCAAGGCGTCTGTTCAGCATAAATCTTGCCGGATTGTTAAAGAAAAGGCAAAGCTCATCCAGACCTATTGTCTTCCATTCTGATTCCGGCTCTGATATCTTTTCTGAAATAAACGGCACCGGAGTTTCACGCCGGGCTGTCAGACACTTGGCTGCTCTGAAATTCTCCTCAGAATAACTGAAAAGCTTTGAATCCCCGCCAGTGAAATACGCGGGACTGAAAGCTTGGAGGCGATGATTTGTAATAATCTGATCTTCCAATATTTCTTTGCCTGGGATTTCAAAACCTCTTTCAATGGTATCCGTAAATTCGCTGACAAGTACGGACGGGGGAATAACACTGTTATCCCGGATACTTTGCCCCACATAGCTGATGTACAGTGTTTCCCTGGCAGATAAAACCGATTCCAGGAAAAGATATCGGTCATCATTCCGCCGGGACGGATCACCGCGCCTGGGATGCTTTGCCATAAGGTCAAAGTCCGCCGGCCTTGACTGTCTGGGATAGGCATCTGAATTCATGCCAGTAAGACAGATAATCCGGAAAGGGATGCTCCGCATGGGAAGCATGGCGCAAAAGGTGATGCCGCCGGTAATGAATCCGAACCGGGAAGGCTCCTTTTTAAAATGATTGCCCAGCCAGGATCGGATGATATTTATATCCACTTCTTCACCAAACCCCGACCTGCACTGAATGTCCGCCAGGGAATTGACCCTGGTTCTTATTTTCTGAGCCTCCTCTTCGGCATCCTCTCCCGGATCGAAAAATTCGTCAAGAATTCCCTTGAGCGTATCAGACCATTCTGCCAGTGACCGGTTCAGTTCCAGGGATCGGACATGAGAAAAAAGGCGATCCGTGAATTCGATAAATTTTCCAAGCACGGCCGCGTCGCTTCCTTCGATAAAATCATATGGAAGAATACCTTCGAACATTTTTTCTTCTTTCCCGGGCATCGCGTAGCCCAGGAGAAGGCGATCCAGACCTGTTCTCCAGGTATTTTCCGGCATACCGGGTAATCCCATTTTTTCCCGGTTCTGCCCGTCAATCCCCCATCGTATCCGCGTATCCTGTACCCACTTATGAATCAGGATAATATCCGCTTCTGACAATTCAAATTTCTGATATACGGCCGGAAGTTCAAGAATTGAAAGCAACTGGCCCGCGCCGAACCGGCTGTCTGTAAGCTCAAGGATACGCAGAAACGTGTCCACCAGGCGGCTTTCCGCTCGGATACTCCTATCCGCAATGCTGAAAGGAATCCGTCGGGGATCATTCCAGGGCAGATCAAATACTGCCTGAATGTACGGCGCGTAAACTTCAATATCCGGGGTCATCACAAGGATATCCCCTGGCTCCAGATCAGGCTGCTGGTCGAACATTTCAAGAAGCCGGTCATGCAGCACCTCGATTTCCCGCATGGGGCTGTGGCATGAATGAATCTGAACGGACATATCGGTTTCGGCGATAACTGTTTTTTCATCCGGTTCTGATCCCCGCTCCCTGAGATTCATGATATCAGACTGAATACATGAAAGAAGGCCGGTTTCATCCGGTTCCTGGAAAAGCGGATGTTCCTCAATATCAAACTCGCTGATGATATGAAAAAAATCCCTTCCCAGCATTCCCATTGATGCCAGCAGGCTGTTTCCTTCTTCCAGGTGAAGGTCGGCCCTGTCTGCGCTGTGCTTGGCAGCCAGTCTTCTTTTTTCCCGGTTTGAAAGAATGTCCCCCCAGTATCCCTCACAGGGATTCATCAGGAACAGGTTTACTTGGATAAGTGATGAAAGGTCATCAAATACCTTTATATGAAACCGGGGCAGGCCCGATATACCGAAAACAGAAATCCGTTCTGGAATGTCAGTGGTCAGTTGCCAGTTGTTCGTTAGCACTGACAACGGGCCACTGACCACTGACAACTGACTACTGACAAGTTTTCTCCATAGTGCTGCCTGCCAGTGACTATCTTTCCCCTCTTCCCATTTGGAAATCATGTCAGGACGGAAAAGCAGGTATTGGTCATAAAGACGGGCAATCCGATCCGACAGTTGGAAGCGCCGCAGGGATTCCCCGCTCCCTTTCAGATAATTCCGAATGGCCTTGAAGCCCCGTTTTGTGGTGAGGGGCAGGAGGCATTCCATGATTTTCCATGTCATGATTTCCGGCGCATAAGGGGATTCTTCCAGGGAAGTCGAAAAAATCTTTTCATAAACAAATTTATTGGGAAAGAGAAATTCGATGTTTGCACAGATACCATGACGCCGGGCCAGCTCCATAGCAACCCAGCGTTCCATGCCTTTGCTCTGGACAACAATCGTCTCTTTCACCAGCGGTGATTCAAGGGGAGTTCTTAAAACTTTGGCCAGTAATTCGATGAGAATTTCCAATCGGTTACTGGTAAAAAGCCTGAATTGCTTCATCGTTGTCAGTTGCCAGGAAATGTAGGGTGGGTGGAGCGAAGCGTAACCCACCATTATGACTACATATGGTCAGTAGATTGATAGAATCCCAAAGGCATCTTTCATAAAAGCTGGAAAGTAGTTTACACTTCATCAACTTGTAAGTTCCTCCCCCCCTTTTTTAAAGGGGGCGAACTTAAAAAGTGGTGTAGTAGAACAATTTTTCAAATTGTTTTAATTTAAAACGATTTGAAAATACATTAAATTGGAAAGTAAATGAAGGATGCCTCATAAAAGCTGGAAAGTAGCTTACACTTCACTGTAGTACAGCACTTTTTAAGTTCGTCCCCCCTTTTCTAAAGGGGGCCGGGGGGATTTTTCATTGACAGAAAAGTGAGTTATGCCAGAAATCCCCCCCCCCTTTAAAAAAGGGGGGGAACTTAAAAAGTGCTGTAGTAGAACAATTTTTCAAATTGTTCTACAGTGAAGTGTAAAGTGACAAATGAAGGATGCCAAGCGAGCACTTTCCATCTACTGACGGTGGGTTACACTTCGCTCCACCCACCCTACAGCTTCATGGTTGTCAGTTGTATAGCAGGTCATGAAGCCGATGTCAACGGAAGGCAGTTCAGCAGTCAGTTATAACGGACTGGCAACGAATCATCGGTAACTGACCACTGACCACTGACTACTGACAAATCAGTTTTGCGGGCAAGCTGGGTATTGATGGCGGGAGATAAAAGTTTGAGAATGGATACCGGAAGGGAACTGGTGAAAGTATAATCTTTGGTTTCAGTTCCTGAAACATAGGCGGTAACAACGCCGAAGTAGCGATCCCCGATAAAAAATGCAAATGTTGCAGTACGGTTCAGTGCCTTGGACGATATTACCTCTCCGCTGCTGGTGAATTCTTTATAACGGTTATCACCTGTACCTGTTTTTCCGCCTACTGGCACGGGGGTTCCGTCAGGTTTTGAAAATGCACCCCTGGCGCGCCTTGCGGTTCCCTTTTCCACCACCGCTTGCAGCATCTTTCGCAATGCCCGGGCAACAGCGGTCTCCATTACCCGCTCTCCTGGCTGGGAAGAGAGTTCGAAAACCGTGTGGTAAGGTGTATTGTCAGCCACACGAAGTTTACGGATGGATACTGCAGGGCGGCGGATGCCATCGTTGACAATGATACCGATGAGTTCCGAAAGGGCCGCTGGCTGGTCGCATGAACTTCCTATGGAAGTCGAATAAGAGGGTACAAGTCTTTTAAAGGGAAAGCCCAGCTTACGCCAGGATATGGTTATGTCTTCAAATGAGTCCTTTTCGATACGGGTGCGAAGGCGTATATCCTGCGGTTTTTTCATTTTCGGCTGAAGCAGCCATGAAGAACATATGCGCCGGGCAGCCGTGCTTTTTTCCACGATTTTTTTCCATGAACTCCCGGTGTTACGGATCAGCTCTCCCGCGCACCAGACTTCAAGAGGATGTTTTTTTAAAAGGAATCCGTAATCCGACAGGTTAAAGTGAGACTTTCCGTAAGCATAAGCCAGCCTGCGGATTTTCGCGGGAGAGATATCTGTTTTCCGTTCCTTCATCCAGCGTGTAAATTCGCCTTCATCCGCGCCGTTATTCCATGCAAAAAATACAAGTGCAAGGTGCCGGGGGGAACTGACGTGTTTTTTCAGGAGACGGCTTAATATTTCTTCCGGGGAGAGCTTTCGAAATCTTTTATAAAAACCTCTCAGGTGCTGCTTGGCTTCATCATCAGCGATTTCTTCCAAGAGACGTATTCTGTCCGGGTTTTTTGTATCAGCCAAGACCTTTTTAGCGCTGTATGGCAGGCGGGCCCTGTGGAAACGAACCAGATCACGCATCAGGCGGATATAGACAAGGTTGATGGAATGGACCGTTGCTTCTCTGACAGATATGATCCGGCGATTATCTCTTGAGAGAAAATTTCTGAACTTATGGATACCGCCGCCGGTAAAGAAATTTTCATCAGGATTGGCTGAATAGGTTCTGTCCAATGCCATTTCCAGGAGTTCGCCCATGGACAGACTTTTATTCTGCAGCAAAGTTCCGGCTGCCCACCGGGTGATGGGATCACTGGCATCTGCAAAGACTTTTTTCAGGCTTTGTGCATCAAACACAGAAAATTCACGATATAAACGCCCCACAATCTCAAGATAGTTAGCAAGAGTACGCAGTTTGGCAGTGCTCCCCAGGATCAGCTTTGACCCTCTGTTGATATCAAAGGGCTTTCTGAGATTATCCGCATGTACCCGCAGGAAATTTCCATAGGGGGTGCTTTCAAAAAGCAAAAAACTGTAAATCACCTTGGCAGGGTCGCCGTCTGCCAGCAGTCTGTGTGCCTTCAGCCCGTTTTCTTTTAAAAAATCAGGTTGTTTCAGCTTTTGGAATATTTCCGCGACTTCATTTTGCAATCCTGTATTAATGGTAGCATCCGCTTCCAGATCCAGGCGGTCAAGATCATAGTATCCGGATATGCCCAGGGTTCTTGTCAGTTTCGTGCGGATAGCATTCACCCCTTTGCGCATTGCAGAAGACATGGGCGCGGATATCTGCCTGATATGGGAAAAAACCACAGGGGTCTGCCGCAGGCGATCCGCAAAATCCTTATCAATTATCCCCTCTTTTTCAAACAGTTGTATATATCCTGCCACCCGTTTTTCCAGGGCCGGATAGTTATGAATGATATAATAACTCGGGGCGCGGACAGAACACAGGAGCGTGAGTGCCCGTTTGAATGTCTGAACCTTTGCCTCGTCTGGTTCGGGTGAAAAGAGTGCCTGGCATACATCATCCAGGTTCATGCCGAACCATGCATAGAATCCCTCTCCGATACCATAAATTTCTCCGTAGCTCGGAACCGCAGCCAGCGGGGCGGTGTTGATGTAATCCAGGATTATTTTGCGCCGCGCTGAACGGGTGTCGGAACCTTCTTTATAGACCCTGAGGCTGGCGGCCGTCATCTGTCTGAGCTTTTCAAATACTGAAGATGTGATCCCGTGAGGGGAATAACGATATTTTTCCAGTTGGGTGGCCAGGGTGCTCCCGCCCTCTACTCTGACGGGCAGCCCGACTTTGTTGGCTCCGTACAGGATACCTGCCATTGCAAGACGGTCCCAGTTGACCACAGGATTGCTGTAAGGGACAATGGGGTTGTCCAGTTCACGGTCTTCTATATAAAGAAGTGATTTGATGATCAGGGGCGGTATGTCTTCAAAACGCTCAAAGACCTGGCTCCGCTTTGATGCAGCATCATAAATGATCATCCCTTCGGCATCCCGGATTACAAGCCCTGCTGTGGGACCCTCATGGTACGGCGGTGTTACACCTTTTCTGGTGATTTCAACTAATTCCGGAGAGAAACGGGCCTGTTCTGTTACATAATAATTCCGGGCTTCCAGTCTGCGTCGGAAATCCGGTATCCGATCATATCCGCGTCGTTTGTTGAAAGGGCCTTCTTTCGGAAATACGATATCCTCGCTGGGACCTGGCTTTACATCATAGGAAAGTTTTTCAGCGTACTTTGAAAGGAACCAGGATTGAAAGAAAGACGTGTGCATTTCATACCATATACCCGCGATTATCATAATGGAAAGGATAGCTTCCCAAATCCACAGGCGTAACCTGCGTGTCCGGCGTTTATACGGGGCGTTCAGGCCATAGGATTCAAAGGGCCTCTTGCGCTGATAACCCGCTTTAATTCCGGATATGTAATCAGACTTTTTCATCAGACTGAATCCGTATGAAGTTTGAAGAGAGAAGTTTAAAGTGTGAAGACAGCCTGGTTTCATGCTTCACACTTGGTCTATACCTTATTAAATACACAGGAGAACAACCTTTCTTACACATCAGATTCAGAGTGAGCTGCAAAGGGTGTAATTAAAAGTGTCAGGCAACCCTTGTTCCCAAACTCCGTTTGGGAACACATCTGCCCGGCAAACTCTGTTTGCACATGCAAAACGGAGTTTTGCGTGCAATTGCGTTCCCAAACGGAGTTTGGGAACGAGGACAGATCTAACACTTTTAATTACAAATAGTTACAAATGATCGCTGCTCTCTGACTGAACGATTCTGCTGTGCGGGACATCAGCAATCTTGTTATGTGAACGGGTTGCACTTAACAAGTGCGATAAGATGTACAACATAATACTGACGTGAGGTATTTGGGAAGGCAACTGATCTGCATGGCGCAGAATAAAACCAGATGATGGAAAAATTTCCTTTGTGCAACCATGAGATTCAATCTCACGTCAGGAGAAAGTATATGTCCGGATTAAAATATGGAAACTCCCCCTTTGAAGGGGGCGGTGGGATGTATTTTCAGAGAGTTACACCCCCATGCCCCCTCAAGGGGAAAGTTTCCGTCTACTTATAATATACAGCAGACCGACAAAAAAATCAACCGGAATATCCCTGATTTTAGTTAAAAAAAATCTGAATTACAACGAGATATTCCCTGATTTAAGTACCCGGCCAAAAGTTTTCCGGGATTTTTTTCTCGCAAAGGCGCAGAGCTGAATACAGAAAAATTTATGGTCAGGTACTTAGGGAACTCCCAATAAATAAAATACCCGATTCCGGAAAATGTAGGGTGGGTGAAGCGCTAGCGGAACCCACCATCTTTGTTGGCGAATGATGCGATGGTGGGTTACGCTTCGCTCCACCCACCCTACATTTTCGGGTAGTTTATTTTTTGGGAAATCCCATATTAGTACATCAACTTGTAAATTCCCCCCCTTTTTTAAAGGGGGCCGGGGGGATTTTATGTTACAAAAAAAGGGTGTTGCGGCAGAAATCCCCCCCGGCCCCCCTTTAAAAAAGGGGGGAGTTTCCCGGTGAGTCATTTCAGCTATTTATGAGAACTTAGGGAACTCCCAATAAATAAAATACCCGATTCCGGAAAATGTAGGGTGGGTGAAGCGCTAGCGGAACCCACCATCTTTGTTGGCGAATGATGCGATGGTGGGTTACGCTTCGCTCCACCCACC
>JAUCGG010000061.1 GCA_030378015.1 Desulfococcaceae bacterium HSG8 | reverse complement strand
CTATAAAAAGTATTACGTTTTTTTCTGCCGGGATTCCTGAGTGCAGGTTTACATCTATCATCACTATCACCCAGAAGGAGCTGAACAGACTATGCTGAAACGTTTTATCTTGCTTTCTATCGTAATCGGATTCTGTTTTTCAGGTACATTGTATTCCGCAGAGAGAGGCGCTGAATTTCACCCCCCGAAGGTTATCATAATGCCTTTTGAAATTCATTCATCGGGAAGCGGTCTGTCCTATCTGCGAACCAACATCCTGGAAATCATAAGCAACCATTTGAAACAGGAAGGGGCAGAAGTGATCAGACCGGATAAGGTGAAACCGGGGCCTCTTTCCAGGAACGAACTGCGAAAAATCGGTGTCCGAAACGGCGCGGATTATGTAATCCGGGGAAGCCTGACACGGATCGGACGAAAATTCAGTCTGGATGCAGACATGATTGATGCGCTCAACCGGGAAACCCCGGCTGCCTTTTTTGTAGAGGGAGAGAGTATCGAAAATCTCCCTGCCACCGTAAAAAAACTGGCTGACAGCTTCAGCATGAAAATTTTCAAGCGGGAAAGGGTTGCCGAGGTTCGGATCGTCGGGAACAGACGAATAGAAACGGATGCAATTAAACGGAAAATCGAAACAAAACCGGGCAATGTGTATCTTGCAAAAAGCCTTTCCCGGGATCTCAGAGCTGTTTACGGAATGGGATATTTTGACGATATCCGAATCGAAGCTCAGAAAACGTCCCGGGGAAAAATTATCACGTTCAGGGTGGCAGAAAAACCGACGATAAAAAATATCAATATAAAAGGCAACCGTCTCTATGAAGATCAGGAGATCAGGGAAACCCTGGACATAAAGACAGGCTCAATTCTGAATATTTTTAATATTCAGAACAATATAAAGCGCATAGAATCGCTTTACAAAGATAAGAATTACCATAATGCCAGGGTCGCTTATAATCTCGGGGAGACTGATAATAATCAGACGGATCTGGATTTTGTAATTGAAGAAGGGGAAAAGATTCGTATAAAAGAGATAGTCTTTGAAGGAAACCAGGCTTACAATGACAAAGAACTGAAAAAAAAGATCAAGACATCGGAAACAGGGTTCTGGTCATGGCTGACATCCTCCGGTGAACTGAACAAAGAGGAACTTGATCAGGATATCGCCAGGCTGAATGCATTTTACCATAATAACGGCTACGTCCAGGCCAGAATCGGTGAACCGCAGATCGAATACCGAGGGGACTGGATATACATCAAAGTAAAGATTGATGAAGGCCCCCAGTTCAGAATCGGGAAAACAGATATCAGCGGCGATATTGTTCGTCCGAAAGAAGATATGATAAAACGTCTGAAGATCAGCGAAGAAACGTTTTATAATCGGGAAGTTGTACGCAATGACGTGCTTATACTTTCAGACATTTATGCAGATGAAGGATATGCATATGCGGATATTACCCCCCGGATTCAGAAAAATCCGGATAAAACCGTCAATATCACTTATGTGATTAATAAGGATAAGCGGGTTTACATTGAAAGGATTATGATCAGCGGAAATACAAAGACCAGGGACAAAATCATCCGCCGGGAGTTCAGAGTGCATGAGCAGGAACTCTACAGCAGCCGGAAGTTGAAACGCAGTATCCGCAATCTCCAGCGGCTTGATTTCTTCGAAGATGTGAAGGTTGATACGCTGAAAGGCAGTTCTGACGACAAGATGCTGCTGAAAATCAATGTTACTGAAAAATCCACAGGGATGTTCAGCTTCGGGGGCGGATACAGCAGTGTGGAAAATGCTTTTGTCATGGCTTCTGTTTCTGAAAGAAACTTCCTGGGCAGGGGATGGATTCTCCAACTGAAAGCTGAAATCGGGGGAACCACAAACCGATATACCCTCAGTTTCACCGAACCCTGGCTGTTTGATATCCCGTTATCCGCAGGCTTTGATGTCTATAATTGGGAAAGAGATTATGATACATACGATAAGAACACGAAAGGAGGCGGGGTAAGATTAGGTTATCTGCTGTATGACTTTACGAGGTTATATCTCTCTTATTCCTATGATATCGCGGATATCGAGATTACTGATCCGGATAACGCTCCCACGTCCGTCCTGGAGATGGACAAAGAGCTGGGCGAGGATTATGCAACAAGCACTGTTGCTACCACCCTGAGCTATGACTCGAGGGACAAAGTATTTAATCCCACAGAAGGGGCCGACCACAGTCTCAGGGTTGAGTATGCAGGTCTCGGAGGTGATATAGGATTTACAAAATATATGGTGGAATTAGGACAGTACATTCCTTTATTCTGGGGTACCGTGGGATTTCTCCATGCAAAAGGCGGATACATCCGTGAAATTTCTGATAAATTTCTCCCCGATTATGAAAAATTCTACCTGGGAGGAATGAATTCGCTGCGCGGCTTTGAATGGCGGGATATAGGTATTCCTGACGATGAAGATGACCCGGAAAGCAATGTAGAGGGGGGGCATCAGTTTGTTCAGTTCAACGTCGAATACCTTATTCCCCTGATCAAGAAAGCAGGGTTGGTCGGGGTATTGTTTTATGATACCGGTAATGTTTATAAGGAATCTGACAATATTGATTTCGAAAATCTGCGTCAGAGCGCGGGATTCGGTTTCAGATGGTATTCTCCCATGGGTCCCATTCGTATTGAAAACGGGTATATTCTCGATCCTAAAGAGGGAGAGAGCAGCGGCGGACGATGGGAGTTTACAATCGGCGGAGCATTTTAAATCAGTGTCCGATGTTTTGCATTTGTCAGAACGGGTGCAATTAAAAGTGTCAGTTGAGCCGTCCTCGTTCCCAAACTCCGTTTGGGAACGCAATTCCAGGCAAAACTCCGTTTTGCATGGCAGACAGAGTCTGCCGGGCAGGTGTGTTCCCAGACGGAGTCTGGGAACAAGGGCACATACTGAACCTGATACTTTTAATTACCCTGTCAGAACCGGGCACCAACATTAATTTTTAAGGAGGATACAACTAAAGATGCGAACTTTTAAAACAGCTTTTTTCGTAGCGATTCTGGCCTTTTTTTTCTTTGCTGCTTCTTCATATGGTGCGGATGTCGCCAACATCGGCATTGTGGATATTCAACGGGTGGTTGAAGAATCCAGCGCGGGTAAAAAGATAAAGGCGGAGATTACCCAGAGGGGAAAGGAAATGGAAGCGGATCTCAAGAAGAAAGGGACCGAAATCGAAGGCCTGAAAAAGAAGCTGGAACGGGAAGCCGCAGTGATGAGTCCGGATCAGCGCCAGAAAAGAGCTCGGGAAGTTGATATAAAGATATATGATTTCAAGGCACTGAAAAAGCAATATAACGAGGAATTACTGAAGTTCCAGAATAAGAAACTGGACAGCATGAGAAAGGATATCTATGAGGTTGTCCAGGAGATGGGCAAGCGCGGGGGATATCTCCTCATCGTTGAGAAGATCGGTGTGTTGTACTATCCCAAAACCATTGATGTGACAGATGAACTGGTGAAGATGTATAATGCCAGGTATGCAGGGAAGTGATGAGCGAAAGCGTGATGCGTGAAACGTGATGCGTGATGCGTGATGCGTGATGCGTGATGCATGAAACGTGAAACGTGAAACGTGAAACGTGATACGTGATACGTGATACGTGATGCGTGATGCGGATTCATGTTATCACGGGCATCTTTCATAAAAGCTGAAGTAGTTTACACTTTTTCAGGCTGTAGAACAATTTTTCAAATTGTTTAAAACAATTTGAAAAATTGTTCTACATATTGAATTGTAAAGTGACAAATGAAGGATGCCTTATCACGCTTCACGCTTCACGCTTCACGCTTCACGCTTCACGCTTCACGCTTCACGCTTCACGCTTCACCCTTCACATTCTGTATTTCTCCCAACCGCTTGTTCGAAGATGATTTCTCCGCCGTTTCCCTGAACTCCTGCAAAATTTCTGATAAAATTCTCATTTCTTCGGTCTGTGTGCCGGGAATATGGCTCATGCCTCTTTGTTCCAGTGCATCAGTGATGTATGTTATTGTAAGCATATCAGCAGATCGGGCAGGCTGGTAGGCCGGTTCCATGCCTTCCCCGATGTATATATGAGAAAGAATTCCGATTTCAACAAGTTCGCAGAGAAGCTGACGTACCAGTCTTACGGGAATTTCCGAATCCAGTGAAATCTGTTCGGCAGTCAGGGGATTTTTCCCCCGGGAAAAATTTTTTGTCACAGAACTGACGACCCGGAGTGCATACAATTTCCTGGACAGGAAACTGATCCTTCGGCAGTCCGGTTCGAATTCATAAGCATCCGCGTTCTGATGAGCAAAAGAAATTTCCGCTCCGAAAAGGACAATCAGCCAGCTCAGTTTCAGCCATATCAGGAAGAGCGGTAATGCTGCGAAACTGCCGTAAATCGCATTGTAGCTTGCCACGCCGACCTGGAAACTGATATAAACTCCCTGCGCGAGCTGGTAGATAGTTCCGGCAATCAGGCCCGCAGTAAATCCGGAGATAAAATTCACTTTGGTATTCGGCATCAGGAGGTATATAATCGTAAAAAGCGCCCAGATCAGGCAGTAGGGCAGCAATTTGAATGAAGAAAATATCAGGGGGCTGACGAGCTTCATCAGGGATATTTTTTCCTCAATCAGCCTGACCTCGCTGGTAATGAATACTGTCAGACTGCTTGATACAATTACAAGAAGCGGACAGATAAACATAAGGGAAAGATAATCGCTGAATTTTCTTCCAAAGGGCCGGGATTTCTCCACTTCCCATATCGCATTTAATGAATACTCCACATTCATCAGTACCTTTATAACTGTCCACATCAGGACAAGGGAACCGATACCGGCAATCATCCCGCCTTGTGTATTTTCGAGGAGCGAACGGGCCATGTCTATAATACGGATCACCACTGTTTCCTGCCCGGGAAAATTTCCCATAAGATACTTTTCCATGGCCTTTTCATAACCGAAGCCTGTGGATATCCCGAAAGCCATTGCCACCATCGGGACAATGGAAAGAGCAGTATAAAATGTGAGAGACGAAGCTCTCAGCCCGCATTTATTTTCATGAAATCCCCGTATAACCAGGAGAAGAATCCGCAACAGCCTGATGAAAAACGATTTTACCCGGGATGTCTCTTTTAGCCGGATTCTCCAGATGCCGGTTTTGATAAACGCGATAATTTCTGATACGATAGTGATCATTCCCGTTTCTCTGAGTTATGTATAGGACACGGATAAACACGGATGCATACGGATTTTATTACAGAAATGGTCCGTATCCCGAAAACCGCGGTAAGCTGTTTCTCCGGGTAAGGAACCGCCTGGGAAATAATATGGGACACGGATACACACGGATAAACACGGATTTTATTACATAAATGATCCGTGTATATCCGTGTTCATCCGTGTCCTAAAAACAGCGGGTAAGCCCGTTTCTCCGGGTAAGGAACCGCCCGGAAAATAATATGGGACACGGATAAACACGGATGCACACGGATTTTATTATATAAATGATCCGTATCCTGAGATCAGGAACCTGCCCCGGATTTCATTACTGAAAATGATCCGTGTGCATCCGTGTTCATCCGTGTCCTGAAAACCGCGTAAGGAACCGCCCGGAATATAATATGGGACACGGATAAACACGGATGCACACGGATTTTATTACAGGAATGATCCGTGTCCTGAGATCAGGAACCTGCCCCGGATTTCATTACTGAAAATGATCCGTGTGCATCCGTGTTCATCCGTGTCCTGAAAACCGCGTAAGGAACCGCCCGGAAAATAATATGGGACACGGATAAACACGGATGCACACGGATTTTATTATATAAATGATCCGTATCCTGAGATCAGGAACCGGATTTCATTACTGAAAATGATCCGTGTTCATCCGTGTCCTGAAAATCGCGGATAAGGAACCGCCTGAAAAATAATATGGGACACGGATAAACACGGATAAATACGGATTTTATTACATAAATGATCCGTATCCTGAGATCGGGAACCGGATGCACACGGATTTTATTACAGGAATGATCCGTGTCCTGAGATCAGGAACCGGATTTCATTACTGAAAATGATCCGTGTTCATCCGTGTTCATCCGTGTCCTGAAAATCCTGAAAATCGCGGGTCAGACGAAAACCCGGCTGTTTTTAAATGTTTCATATTTTCTTATCTGATTTTCAGAAACAGATGGCGATGTCTTCTTTATCACATCTTCCAGGTGGTTCTGGCTGATCTTAGCCCGTTCTTTCAACGCGTTTCTCGATGCCTCGTTCACCATGAATTTTATATCGCTTGCCACGTAGTTTTCTGACAGCCCGGCCAGTATCTCCAAATCAATGTCCGAGTCAGTGGGGCGATCTTTTAAATAAAGTCCGAACATTTCAACCCTGGCTTCGGAATCAGGGGGCTCCACATAAAAAACCTTGTCCATCCTGCCTGTCCTTAATATCGCGGGATCAATCCTTTCAGGGCAGTTGGTAGCGGCGATAATAAATATTCCGTCTTCATAACATTCGGTCATCTGGGCTAAAAATTCGTTTACCTCCGATGCGTAACTGTGATATAAGCCGCCCTGCCGGTTTGGCAGCACAGCATCTACTTCGTCTATGAAAATAATACTCGGGGCAGTTTCCCTGGCTTCTTTGAACAAGTGCCCGATCTTTTCCTGGGTCCCGTGGACATAGATGCTGGCAAGATCCGAAGGCTTGACCTGAACGAAACTATATTCGATCTCCTCTGCGAATTTCTGGGAGATAAATGTTTTGCCGCACCCCGGGGGGCCGTATAAAAGCATCCCGCTCGGAACAGTGATTTTGTATTCCTCGTAAAGAGATTTCTCTGTTAAAGGGAGAATCACATCCTGGTAAAGAGCGTCTTTGATGTCTTTCATTCCTGCAACATCATCAAATCCCCTGCCCTTTTTCTTTTCTGCCCTGAGGGGGCTTCCGTCCGATGATACTGATCCGGGATGCTTTACGGTATCAACTGCTTTCTTTCCCGAAGTCAGGGCATCCAGGAATTCA
The DNA here is from genome assembly GCA_030378015.1 of Desulfococcaceae bacterium HSG8. GTDB lineage: Bacteria > Desulfobacterota > Desulfobacteria > Desulfobacterales > 4be13 > JAUCGG01. The sequence goes on along the minus strand of JAUCGG010000061.1, from coordinate 19,506 downwards.
TCCGCGGTTTTATACCGCTTCTCAAGGTCAGTTGAAATCGCTTTCAGGATGATCTCATCCAGATAGGTATCGCAACTGTCATTATAAAAGGATGGCCTGCGAGGCGGGTTTTTTCTTGCCTCAAAAATTTTTGTCACAATATCTTCCGGATCATCAGGCACAGCTTCAAAATCATATTTCCAGGGGAAATCCCCGGTAATCATCTGATACAAAATGATCCCCGTCGAAAACACATCGCTGGCAGGAAGATAAATATCCCAGAAACATTCAGGAGCGAGATATGTCCGCCTGATATGATTTACAGGCTCCGGATTTAAATCGGATAACATTGCCCCGCCATCTTCGGAAGTGACGAAGATATTGTCAGGAGTAATAATTCCTCCGCTATGGGATTCCTTGTATGCTGTTTTTATCGCGTTTAATATATCGGTCTGAACGGACAGAGCGTCCTTAACAGGCAGTTGCTTTTCGCGTTCCAGTAATTGCGACAGGTTTTCATCTGATTTTTTACTCATAATTTTAACATTAACTTCTGCAGATAGTCAGTACCCTGAAATGCTCGCTTGGGATTGACAAATCCCAAGCATTCCCAGCGGATTTGCCAATCCGCCGGGAGCTTATTGCAGCTTGAATTCGACTTTCCATTCCTCCCCGTCTTTTTTAACAACAACATGGTCATTACCGATATGGGTGATTGTGGCTCCGTCAACCAAGCCTCCGATCCTTACAATCTGGTTATTGATCATTACAAGACGCTCCTCCGAATCATCTGCCCAGACAAGTGCCTGTATCTTCAGATCAGAGTCTCGCTGTTTCGCAGATCCGGTTTGCTTTTTTTTCTGCTCGGCTTTTTCTAAGTCAGAAATTTCTTTCTCAATCTTCTCCAACTTGGAAAGCTGATCAGGGCTTGCATGCTCTTTCAAAAGGGAAAGCTTTTTCTGAAGGATATCCAGATTTGAGGGCTTTCCTTCAGAAAGACTGGTGCTTTTTTTAGGAGTCTTTTTCTGGGGCAAATCCGGTTTAGGAGCCTTCTTTTCAGCAGGGGCGAATTTCGGGGCAGATTTTTTTTCAGCAGCAGATGCCGCTTTTTTCTCCGAAAACCGCCTCGGGTTCTTTTTCAAGTCAGCCATTTTTTTTCCAGGCGTCGGCGTTTTTTTATGTATCAGGGAGTCAGGTTTCTTAATTTCTGCTTTCGAAACAGAGGGACGCTCTTTTTTACGAACACGGTCAACTTTCTTACTTTCTACTTTCGAAATAGAAGGACGCTCTTTTTTACGAACACGGTCAATTTTCTTACTTTCTTCTGAAATCGCAGGAAGCTTCTGCTTTAAATCCGGTTCAGACATTTTTTGGGCAGAAGCAGCCACAGATTTCGAAGGGGTGGTTTCTGTTTTGTCAGGAACTGCCGGGCCAGTGTCAGCACGGTTTTCAGTAGAAACAGTCCCGGGAAAAAATTTCTGAACCCAAAGCGGCTTCCGGCTTAAAATAAACCATCCGCCCCCTGCCAGAATGACAAGGACAAGCATGACAGAGACGAGCCGGTTCATGATCCAGTTTCCCCTGGCCCGCTGATTGACAGCCTTTTTTGTATCCACGGGCCATGCCTGATCTTTCTTTTTTTTAAAATCTTTATCTTCCAGTTTTTTCAGTGCTTTCAGTATGGAACTCATTTTTCAGGTTTTCCTTTCAAATTTCCGAAGTCTCAGCAGATGGAAAATCCCGGAGCCGGCTTCAGCATGAGCTCTGTCAAACCGTCGATTGATAAATCTGTCTGAAATGCTTGGGATTTGTCAATCCTAAGCGAGCTTTTCCGTAATATTTTCCATCTGCTAAGTGCTCCGTTTCAGAAATGATGGCCGGGTTACAAATTCAGCGGAGTGCAAAGCTTGCTTTGCGATAATCCCGGAAAAGCAAAGCAAGCTTTGCACTCCGCGTCCGGTAACCCGGACATCAATTTTGAAGCAGAGCACTTAGGTGATTTCCGAAAAAGAATATACCCGGGGCCAGTTTGTAGTTCCGCCTTCAGGCGGTGTTATGCCGCCTAAAGGCGGAACTACAAACTTCGATCTGGTATGTTTTTTATTGGAAATCACCTTAGTCTTTGCCTTCTGCTACAGCACTTCGTAAATCCGTCCCCTTTGCTCGGAGCAGGGGCAAACTTAAAAAGTGGTGTGCTACTGATTAATATGTGGTATGATTAATGATTTCATCCCATTATAAAGAATGATTTTTGTCAGGGGGCCGACAAGGCCGTCAACTTCTACGCCATGTTTCTCCTGGATATCTTCCACGGCTTCCTGGGTTCGCTCGTCATAAGCGGGGTTGATCTCGATATCTTTGTACCCCATTTCCTGTAAAATCATTTTTAACGTCAGAACAGAATCCTCGGGCGCGTTTCGCGGGATGATGCCCGAATAGCCGAAAAAATTCTTCCAAGGGATATATGCCATGCCAGCCCAGTAGAATTCCACATCATCCTGATCTGCTTCTACGATGATACGCTCTTCTTCATTTCCGCCTTTAAGCGTGATTTTCCTGTCTCCTGCTCCGGTAATCGCAAGATAGCCCGGGGATGAATGCCCGGGAGAATTCAGTTCGACTATGGCCGGGAGATTAAGTTTTCTCACCAGTTCGAAATCCCCGTCAACATGATAGATCAGGAGGCCGTTTTGTTTTGCAGCGAGCCGGAAAAAGGCCTGGGGGTCGCTGATATCATCAAGATGCGGGTGGATAATTGCATCTGTATCCCAGAGCTCCAGCGCGATTTTCAAAGCAGTATTCCTGGATGATCGGGTGTCCATGTTCGTCAGAAATCCGTCCAGATGCCGGGGGAGTTCTTCGACAGGTTCGGGTTCTGCTGCAAGCTCTGAATGATCTCCGGGCTTCTGATCAGATGCCTCGGATGCCGCAACAGCATCTGTTTCAGGAGGCTGTTCCTGTTCATCAGCAGATTTTTCATCACCTTCGGATGCCGCAGGGATTTTTGTCTCCGTTGTTTCGGATCGGGGTACGGGGGGACTGCTTTCTGCATCTTTAAAGGGAGCGGGTCGGAAAAACAGGTAAATAATCATAAAAAGTAAAGCAAGACAAATTCCGGAAAAAATCAGAAGCGGCTTTTTTCTTTCGCGGATACTGCGGCGCCTGACATCTCCCCTGCTGGCCAGTTCCCTGACAGATGCTCTTGCGACAGACCCGGTAATTTTACGCTGATTCAGACCATATGCTGTAAGAATGGACCGGTCACATGCAATATTAATCAGCCTCGGGATACCGCCTGAATACCTGTAGATGGCAATGAGCGCGGTGTGGGCAAACCTGATCCCCTGCTTCCGGGACGCTATTCGGATGCGATGTTCGATATATTCCTTTGTTTCCTTGTAATTCAGGGGAGTCAGATGATAACTCAGCGTGATTCGCTGGGCCAGTTGTCTTAGTTCGTGGGAATCCAGCATTTCCGCCAGTTCGGGCTGCCCGATCAGGATGACCTGCAAGAGTTTTTTTGTAGTGGTTTCCAGGTTGGAAAGAAGTCTTAACTGTTCCAGAACCTCTTTGCTCAGGTTCTGAGCCTCGTCAATAACCAGGATCACCTTTTTTCCCTCGGCCTTTCTCTCCATAAGAAAGAAATTCAGTTTATCAATAAGTTCTTTCGTATTATTGGCTTTGGAGTCAATTCCGAGTTCATCGTTGATGGCTTTCAGCAATTGTATGGCATTCAGCTTGGGATTAAAAATATAGGCAGCTTCTATGTCCTGATCCAGATTTTCCAAAAACACCCTGCAAAGGGTGGTTTTCCCTGTGCCCACCTCTCCTGTGATCTCAACAAAACCATCCCCTTGGGAAACCGCGTAGGCCAGATGCGCCAGGGCTTCCTCATGGCATTTGCTCAGGAAAAGATAAGCAGGATTCGGGACGAGTTGAAACGGTCTCTCCTTGAAATCAAAAAAATTTTCATACATGGGTTCGCCTTTTTTGTCATTTGTCATCTTGTCATTGTCATTGTATGCCAACCTTCCGAAAACAAGGGAATTTTGTCCGCGTACAAATGACCAATGACAAATAACCAACGGCTGATTATAAAGTAATTACAAGTCGTAAGTCAATGACAATTTCACGCATCAAATATCATATCAGATAAATTTCAAAAATGATCCGCGTCCTAACACGGTGAGTTATTTTTACGAAAATTTTCCCTGCCACGAATCCCTCTTTTCCAGCAACTCCTTTATGAGGTTAAGGGTCTCTGTTTTTCTCATAGACCAGGACGGGGCAACAAGTTCATCGCGGTGAGGATCCCCGGTAAGCCTCTGAATCACGATTTCAGCGGGAATACGCTCCAGGAAGTCACAGATAAGGTCAGCGTATTCCTGCTGTTCAAGGCATTTGTAATGCCCCTGCCGGTACAAGGATTCCAGTTTTGTTCCTTTAATAACGTAGAGAAGATGCAGCTTTACGCCGTCAATGCCCGCCTGTGCGATGGTTTCTGCTGTTTCAAGCATATGCGCGCGGGTTTCATTGGGAAGCCCTAAAATAACATGCGCGCATATCTTTATTCCCCTGTTCCTGGTCTCGGCCACCGCGTTTGTGAAGCATCGGACATCATGCCCCCGGTTTATCAGGACAAGGGTCGCGTCGTGCGCGGATTGCAGGCCGTATTCTATCCAGATCAGGTGATCTTCTGCATAACCCTGCAACAGATCCAGGACAGATTCATCCACACAATCCGGTCTTGTGCCGATGGAAAGGCCCACCACATCCTCCGTTCCCAGGGCTTCCTCGTAAAGACTTCTGAGTTTTTCAAGAGGAGCATAGGTATTGGAAAACGACTGGAAATAGGCAATGAATTTTTTCGCTTTGTATCGTTTGAAAAGTGCCTCTTTTCCCCGAACCAGTTGCTCCGTGACAGAGAGTCCTTTCGCGTATGCTCCTGTTCCGGAACCTCTTGCATTGCAGTATATGCACCCGCGTGTTGAAAGAGTGCCGTCCCTGTTCGGGCAGGTAAATCCTGCATCTATGGTGATTTTCTGAACCCTGCACCCGAATATGCCCCTGAGGTATGTGTTCAGGTCGTTAAATCTTTTGTTCCTGTCTGTCATGAAAATATATTCCGGATCTTCGTTCCGGCCATGTGGCTCGGCTCGGATTGGCAAATCCGAGCCACTTGGCGAAACGAACTGTTCATTTTCAGCTTCTTGTGGAAATTGCCAGGGATTTGTCAATCCCTGGCGAGCACTTCGGGGCACTTTCCACCTGCTGAGATTAATCAGAAAATGCGACCATGATCTTCGTTCATACCATGTGGCTCGGCTCGGATTGACAAATCCGAGCCACTTGCAATACCGGGACTTAGGTGATTTCCAATAAAAAACATACCAGATCAAAGCGATCAAAGCTTGTAGTTCCGCCTTCAGGCGGCATAACACCGCCTGAAGGCGGAACTACAAACCGCACTTGGTATATTCTTTTCTGGAAATCGCCTTAAACGAAAGATCAAAAGGCCGAAAATGAACCTTTCCAGACGGTCATTTTCAGCTTATTTCCGATGAAAATTGCCAGGGATTTGTCAATCCCTGGCGAGCATCCCGGGAGCAAGCCGGAATCAGAGTACTATCTTTGTTCCCAGGACATCCAGGAATTTTGCCAGCCACTCAGGATGGGCCGGCCATGCTGGTGCTGTCACCAGGTTCCCGTCCGCATGAGCCTTATCCACAGGAATATCAATGTATTCTCCGCCGCCCTGCTTCACATCCGGTCCCACAGCAGGATATGCAGAACAACTCCTGCCTTTCAGCACACCCGCGGCTGCCAGAAGCTGCGCCCCGTGACAGATTGCTGCAACAGGTTTATCTGCTTCTGAAAAATGTCTTACTATCTGCAGCACCTTGTTATTAAGCCGGATGTATTCCGGGGCACGTCCGCCGGGAATCACCAGCGCGTCATAATCTTCGGGGCTTACCTCGCTGAAAGCGGCGTTCAGGGTGAAATTATGACCGGGCTTTTCGCTGTAGGTCTGATCTCCCTCGAAATCGTGAATCGCTGTCCGAACGGTTTCCCCGGCCTCTTTATTCGGACAAACTGCATGGACAGTATGGCCTGTCATCTGCAATGCCTGAAAAGGCACCATTACTTCATAATCTTCCACATAGTCCCCCACAAGCATGAGAATCTTTTTTGCTCCCATTATAAGTTCCTTTCCTTTCTTACTATTTATTAAAATGCATATGTAGGGTGGTGGAGCGAAGCGTAACCCACCATTGAACCGTGGTGGGTTACGCTTCGCTTCACCCACCCTACATATGGCCGGAACGAATCTCATCTCCCCGCGTTTTTCCTCCCGGTATGCATTCTCTGGGAACGAGAGGTTGCCGGGGGATCAATCCGGATCAATCCCCCGGCTGAAAGCGAAAGCAGCCTGAAGACACCTACAGGCAGCCTCAATTCACACCATCTATTCTTTTCCTGTCTCGGTTCCCTCAGGTTCATCGGGAATAAGCCCCCTCACCAAATTGCTTTCCCCCAGGATCGCGGCTGCACCTTCCAGGCTGCTCCCGCTCCCGGAGACAAGCACACGGGGAACTTTTACGATATCAGGATTTGCCACGGCAGCCTGAAGGATTTTTTCCAGCGCGGCCAGTTTCATGACGCGCTCCTCTCCGAGAACAGAGGTCTGGGCCTTCTGGCCTTCGGCAATTTCCGTGAGTTTAAGCTTTTCTCCTTCTCCCTTTAACTGGGCCGCCTGCTTATCCTTCCTGGCAATTTCCACACGGATTTCAGCCGCAACCAGTTCGGGCTGCTGATTCGCTGTTGCCCGGGCTTTTTCCGTACTGATCCTCTGATCCTGGGCGTCTTTTTCCTTCTTAAATGTCTCCTCCAACTGACCTGCCAACTGTTCCCGAAGTCTGGCAACCAGGAGTTCAGGCGGAACCACTGAGTCAACAAGGCGGACATCTTTGACGGTAATCCCGGCCTTTTTTCCTTCCGGTATCACTGCTTTTTCAATTCTTTCTTCAACTCCCGCGCGATTTTCATCAATCAGACTCAGCACCTCTTCCGCCGCGCAGATATTTCTTACCACAGATCGGATGGACGGGGTCACAACTTTATCTTCAGCAAATGCCACACTGCCTACAGACGCGACAAGGAAGGGAGCATCTTTTGGCTCCACCTGAACCTGAACCCGAAGCTCCTGGGGAACCAGCCAGCCTTCCATCCTGGTGAATATTGCCGAATCTGCCGCACTTTCGGGAATTTCAACCGGTTCGGAACGTTCTTTCTGGGTGATCTTTCCCTCCTGTGTGACCTGCAGGTCAATATATCGCCGCTTATATCCTCCTTTGTAGTTCCAGGTCTGAACGCGAGTGTCAATTTCAGTGACATTATAAGCCACCCTGTTCAGATAATAACGACCCGGAGGCAAGGCTTCTTCCCAGACCCCCGCAGAGCCTTTTTTTACCAGGGGCACGGCCAGAGAGCCTGCAAGTTCAACCGGAATTTCAGCAAATTTCAGTTCAGGCGACTCCTGCACATTGGATTTGACAACCCCGACAAAGCCTGCCCGGACGTCTGTTGCCTTGTGCATAGTCACACCGAACAGATACCGGTTCAGGCGGTATTTCCCGGGAGGAAGGACACTTAACTGGGGGCCTTTCTGTCCGCTGTTTTTCAGAAAATAGGCAGCATCAAGCATCTGTTTTAAACTGCCTTTGGGCCATTCCTCCGCAAGATACTGGTTTTTCTTCAGAGGCGAACCGTCATTGGCTGTGATAAATCCGTATTCGCCCTCTTTGATTACAAAAATCGGGAGTTGTTCCACATCGTACAGTACATTCAGCAGAAACTGGAATTTGAACCCCGGGGGCAGGATTTGCGCCTGGGGGCCTTTCTGTCCTTCATAAGCGATGATCTGACCTGATCCCATCGGGTCACCGCCGTAAATCCTTTTCAGATGCCCGACTTTATCAGCATCTATAATGACATAAGAGGTTGACAGAACAAGAATCAGGGCTGCAAACAGCGCAACAACACGGATCGTATTACCCGCCCATTTCTGCTCCCTGGGGAAAAACAGCGGTGCGACAATCGCCACGATAAACGACAACAGTGCCAGAAATACAAGAGTCATTTCTTTCTCCTTTTTGCTTTGGTGTTAAAGATGTAATAATGCCATTAATTCCATAAATCTCCTTACTTCACCTCCTTTCCGTTTTTATTACTAAAACACCCGTTATTTAAGAAATATATCACCTGTCTGATGACTTTGTCATTTCTCATGATAAACGTGTGCGTACACGGGACGATAATGAAGTCCCGCATTCCTTCAATCCTGGCACTCGCCACAGATACCTTTCCGTCATCTTCGCCCGGAATCCATGATGAGAACAACGGATTAAAACTTTTACTCCCTGTGATGACGCCAAGCTCGAAATTAACAGGGCCGAGCCTGTTCGGAAGGCTTGTCGGCTCAGTTCCGAGCTGCTGGCCTGCCGGGCCGTTCAACCATTGATAAAGGAACCACTCTCTCAGATGATCAGCAATTTCACTGCCCTGGTTCGGGGGGCTTAACATCACAACACGTCCGAGGTTTCTGATCCGCTTTTTCCTGAGATACCCGCGGACAAGGATTCCTCCCATAGAATGGGTCACAAAATGGACCTTCCCGGCAGTTTCAGGGCTGCTTTTCATTATCTGATCATCCAGTTGCCTGACCAAAGCCTCGACAGGATATTTTGTGGACGGATAACCGATATTCATAACATTGAATCCGCGACGCGATAATTGTTTTTCCAGCTTGCTCATGGAGCGGCTTGTGCGCCCCAGACCGTGGAGCAGGATCACGAGTTCATTGCGAGTGGCCAATTCCCGGTTTTGCAGCATGGATTCACATCCTCCGGCAAAAACAAAAATGATGATGATTGTTATTGAAGTGCAAATAATTTTAAGCATATTTTTTACAGTACAGCACTTTTTAAGTTCGTCCCCCCTTTTTTAAAGGGGGCCGGGATTTTACGTTACTAAAAAAGGGTGTTGCGGCAGAAATCCCCCCCGCCCCTTTAAAAAAGGGAGGAATTTACAAGTTGATGTAGTAGAGTGGGTGAAGCGTAACCCACCGTTTACGAAATTGCGCTTCACTTCACCCTACTTGTGCATGATAGCATCCGCTGTCGGTAAACATACTCAGTAAATCGAAAAGTTTCCGGTAAACCCCGTTAAACAGCGGATTCCGGGTTAAAATTAAAAAACATCCGTTTTTTAATTTTCCCCGGAATGACAGTCTGCTGTCCGAAACAAGTGTCTGTCATTCCGGGGAAAATCGGAAAACGGATGTTTTCCGATTTTAACCCGGAATCCATTGTTTGCAGAAGTTTTCCATCTACTGAATTTATTCGGTTTATGGGGTTTCAACGAGGCCCATCATCTTCGGTTCTGCCAAGCGGCTCGGATTGACAAATCCGAGCCATGTTGCCCCTGATTTGTCAATCCGGCGGGAGAGTGGTGAGTGACCGAAACGAAGATCGGTAGTGTTCCACTTCGGGCTATCTTTTATATATAAAGGATTTCCCGACGTAGAACACTACCCCACCACTTTTTAAGTTCGTCCCCCCCTTTTTAAAGGGGGCCGGGGGGATTTTATGTTACAAAAAAGGGTGTTGCGGCAGAAATCCCCCCCCCGGCCCCCTTTAAAAAAGGGGGGAGGAATTTACAAGTTGATGTACTACCACGAAGATCATATCCCGATCCCGATATAACGCTCATATTTTCAGGCAGTAAGCCTCAGGGGACGAACGCGCCTTTTACGATATTCAAAAGGCAGGGATGGGTCATGAACCCCTTTCACAACTTCGGCATTTCCATCAACCAGAGCCGCCAGTTCCCTGACAAATGTTTTCATCTGTTCGGCCTGATTGTTCATTTCTTCGGCTGAATATGCTGATTTTTCTGCGTTTTCTGCATTCCCCTGGACAGCATTATCTATTTCGTTCACTGCCTTGTTAATATGTTCAATTCCCAGTGCCTGCTCCTTGGATGTCGAGGTAATTTCAGCAATTAATTCTTTAATTCTGTCAGAACTTCCTACAATCTCATCAATCGCTTTGTTGGTTTCCTCTACAAGCATTTTCTCTTCGTTAATTCGTTTTACAGAATTTTCAATAATCAGAGCTGTGTTCTTTGATGCATTGGCAGACCGCATTGCAAGGTTTCGGATTTCACCCGCAACAACGGCAAAGCCGGTTCCCGCGTCTCCGGCACGGGCAGCCTCCACAGCAGCATTGAGAGATAACAGATTGGTTTGGAAAGCTATTTCATCAATTGTCCTGATAATTTTCCGGGTCTCCTCGCTGCTTTCCGAGGTCTCATTCATGAATTCTGCAAGCTTGTCCATTGTCTGATTTGCCTTATGGATCACAGCAGAAATTTCGTGCATAAAATCATCTGCCTGCCGGGCATTTTCAGCATTCTGCTGTGACATGGCCTCCATCTGTTCAAGTGCCGAAGATGTTTCCTGAACAGATGCTGCCTGATCCGAAGTTCCCGTGGCAACCTGTCTGCTGCCAGATGAAATACACTCTGACGAAGAAGAAACCAGTTCAGAAGCATTTATAAGGCCTGTCATGATGCTGTTAAGGCGTTTTGCCGTTTTACAGACAATGAAAAGGGTGATCAGCCCGGCAAGTGCGGAAACAGCAGCGGCAACTGCCAGGTTCGCGTAACTGAGGCTTTTAACCGGAGCAAGAAGTTCTGCGGTATCAGCTCCGACCCCCACGGTCCATTCCAGATTTTCGATCCTTCTGAAAGCTGCCAGGGTCTCCGATCCTTTGAGATTGTAAACGATAATTCCCTCTTTTTTCCCCATCATTTCCCTTCCGAAATCAAAAGTTCGGAAGTTAAGGCTCAGTATATTTGCCGGGTTAGGATGGGCGATCACATATCCGTCTGCTTTAAACATGTAAGCGTGGCCGCTCTTCCCGATCTTCACAGGAACAATAAAATCCGTGTTCACATAACGCATATCCACAATACTGAAAAACACACCGCCTGTAACCTCTTTGTCAATAACAGGTGAGGATATAACAAAAACAGGATTCCCTGTTGCCCTGCTTTTTATGATATCGGAAACAAATATTTTTCCTGCAACCGCTTCCTTAAAATATCCGCGATCAGCCACATTGTTCTTTCCTATCAGTTCCGTATCCGAACTGGAGATAATTTCACCATTCATGTCAGCGATATTCAGGCTTTCATAGTATGGATAATCCTGTTTCAGCCGACTCAGGTAATCGTTCGCTGACTTTCGGGCTTTTTTCCCCATAAATGTTTTTTTCAGCGACATCTGATAAATATTCTGCTGACTCCAGCTCTTTACATCCAGCTTCCGGTCCCTGACCCATGATGATACTGACTGGGCTGTGGAGTCCGCCAGTTGTCTTACCTGGGCAGTCATGGCCTCAATAAGCGCGTTTCTTGATTTGAAATGGGATATGGCCGAAGAAATGCCGGTGCCCATGAGGATGAGCACAATCGTGGGAATAAGGAACCTGTTTCTGAGACTGAGTTTCATGTTATCATTCAATATAACGATTTGCGATTTCGGATTATGATTTACGATTAACAGATGCAACTTATAAAGGCGCGAAGTCTCAAAAAGTTCTTTGTGTGTCTTTGTGCCTCCCGTGTCTTTGCGGCGTTATCTGCATCTTATATCTTATAATGCCACGAAGGCACAAAGGCGCGAAGTCTCACGAAGTTCTTTGTGTGTCTTTGTGTCTTCGTGTCTTTGTGGCATTCGGTTAAAAAAAGTGCAGATTCGTAAATCGTAAATTACATCTGTCATTCAATGATCCGGTCGGCAGCTTCCATGACCTCGAACGGAATATCCGCGCCGATGCTCTTGGCGATTCTGGTATTAATGATAAGCTTTCCCCTTTCGTTTCTGACAATGGGAATGCCTGCGGGAGCAGTGCCGTTAAGAATCTGCAGAGCCGTCTTTGTTGACCACTCTGCCTGTTCTTCCGCCAGCTTTGAAAAGCTGATGAGTGCATATTTTGACATCCACTCCAAAACAGCACCCGTGGGAACTTTCGTATTTGCTTCAGCAAAGGCAATTGCTTTTTTTTCATCCCAGTCAGGGATTCCTGCTTCATCATATAGGATGACCATGTCAGATTCATTCTGAAGGCGTGTAAATCCTTCCTTCCAGTCATCAAAGCTTTTGGCATAATGTGCGATGACCTCGATATTAAATATCTTTTTATAATATTCGACTTCCTTTTTTGCCGTAAACCGATCTCCTGATAAATATCCGATCCTGTTATTTTTAGCATAGATTTTCAGATACTCAAGAAGCTGGAGAACCGGAGCGACCTCTATCATCCCTGTAACATTTTTAAAAGGAAATCCGTATGTTGAAGCATCCCAGTTCACCCCGCAGAATACAAACGGCAAATCTGCATTTTTGTAATAAGGGACGATCACATATTTTGACGCATTGTCGTCAGAGGCAATGACCACATCCGGTCTGAACTGATCAATAAGTTCTTTTACCTTGAGCGCGGCCTTTTCTTTGAAGGCTTCATCAGCGTTCCTTTTGGTATCCATCCTGAAACTTTTAAATTCAATATCAGTATCCTGGAGAAGGTTCTTAATGGTTTTAAGAATTATGTCGCTCCAGGGAAAACCTTCATGATAAGAATCTACATATAGTATCTTTTTGCCATTGTTACTTTTTGCAAAGGCTCCTGTTGAAAACAACAGGATAATAATCAGCCAGACTACGGTTACAGACATCTTTTTCATTTTTGAATCTCCTTAGTTATGGGAATTTCCAAAAAAATAACTTACCCGCGGTTTTCAGGACACGGATACACACGGATTTCACAATAAAATCAGTGGTTATTGTGAGTTCCGTTTCGCTGTACCCTGCATTTGTTTGTTTTTGCGAGTTTTGCAGATTTCCGGAATTTCGGAAGTCTGAAGCCCCGCTAAATAGATCATTTCATAAAATAAAATTGTGAAACAAGTCAATGGGGCGGAGAGAGTATTCAGGGGGTGAAAATTTGCCTGCCAGGTCTGTAGGCATACGGAAACGCCGGACGCTGAACGTTCTCTCTGCATTCCCTCGCAAAGCGTGGAACGAAATTTTTTTTGAAATCACAGCCAACCAAACCAATGAGTTATAATCAATCTTTTCAATATTAAAAATTTTTATCAGTCTTGAGCGAATTGTAAGGTATCACAGGAATTTCAAACAGATCAAAGTCATTGATCCGATAGCATTCCAAAAACATTTTCTCCGCTTTTTTCTTCGGACTGCCGAGCCTGTCCAGATTTTCTATGGAACATTCACTTTCAATTCTCTCTTTCAAGTCGGAATCCGTGATGAGCGTATGATACACTTTGGTAATTCCGGAACGCTGGGCAGCAACCGCCTGAACGCGGAACCGGAAAATGAAGTACGCTCTCTTTTTTTCGTGTATTCCGTGTGTTTCGTGGTATATTCTTTTCTGGAAATCACCTAATATCCGAATCTCTTTTTTTTAATGGTTCCGTTTTTTTCAGGAAAGACAACTGCTACTTTGTCAATATTAATATTTTCTCAAGCAGTGTATATGCCTGTGTCACCACCATCGGGGATTTGCCCACTGTCGCAAGCAAAATATCTCCGGTCTGATCTATGTCTTTAGGTGATTTCCAGAAAAGAATATAAATATACCAAGTGCAGTTTGTAGTTCCGCCTTCAGGCGGTGTTATGCCGCCTGAAGGCGGAACTGCAAACTTTGATCTGGTATGTTTTTATTGGAAATCACCTAAGTGCTCCGTTTCAGAAATAATGTCCGGGTTAAAGATTCCGCGGTCATCCGTAACGTAATCTTTCAGATTGCGCCCGGATATATAACTTAAATTAAATGTTTCCCGAAATTTTTTTTCTGATCTGTAAGCCCCTGTCAGGCAGGGATTCATGAAATCTCATTTATGTAAGAGCCGTTATTAACCGGGTTTTTCTGCTTTCAGCTTATATATTTCAATATTTTAACCACGAAACACACGGAATACACGAAAAAAAGAATCACACGAAAAAAAACATCTTTCGTCTCTTTCGCGAAAATTCCGCCCAGCGGCTTCATTTCCGTACCCCTTATCCTCCTGAATTTTCCGTCGCTTCCGTCTGATCAGCAGCCAATATTTCCGCAATAATCGGAGCACATACACTTCCCCCAGTTCTCCTCTGTCCGTAGGCGTGCGTGATCATACACGCGAAGGCCAGTTTCTCCTGCTTTTCCTTATTCTGAGGTTCATACCATCCGATAAACCATGTGGTATTAAAGCTTCTCTCATTTTTCTCCGCAACATCGGCAGTGCCTGTTTTTCCATAAACAGATTTACGCAGATCCGGGTATTTCCAAAACGCGCCCTTGGCAGTACCGGCTTCAGGCACGGCCTTCATGCCGGTGCGTAACAAATTCAACTGATTTTCATCAATCCCCAGGTCTTTTTTCTTGGACGGCTTTGCCCTTGTCCCTCCCCACTGACGGATCAGATATGGCGAAATTATTTCACCGGTGGCAATGGTTCCCGCGACTCTTGACATTTGCAGCGGGGTTGTTGTCATGCCCTGGCCAATGGCGTTCTGTGCCAGTATCCACATCTGGATACCTCTCGTACGTTCCATCAGGTCTGTTTTTCCCGTATAACCGTACAACACATCGCCTTCCCGGCCTCCTTTCACGGGGGTTCTGCGATGCAACTGTATATTCGGGGGCGTATTGATCCCCATATCCAGTGCCAGGGGATCACCGAACCCCAATTTTTGTGCAGTTTTAACCAATTGAAAATCAGGGAAATCCGGGATCGGAGAGCCTCTCATGCGGTCTTTCATGGTTTTGTCATAAGCTGTGGCAAGTTCACCGTCCGTTATCACTGCCAGGCGGGCAAACCAGATATTCACAGAATCCCGAACCGCCTCTCTTAATCCGAATACAGATTTCCTGTTCTTCTCCAGTTTGTTTTTCTCAAACACCAGGGACAATGCTTCGTTACGAAAATTCGGTATCTTCCGGGGAAGACGCGAGGTGGTGTAACAGTCACCGGTCACAGGGTGATAGGCAGTGCAGTTCAGGTTCAGCCCCGTCCCCCTGTTAAACTTCCTCATGGTAAATCCCTCTAAAAAATCCGGGATAGCGCGGTTATCCTCGGAAGCCCCCATCGCGGCCAGCGCGACCACAGGTTTGAATGTCGAACCCGGGGCATTATGTCTGTCCGCACCCTGCCAGCCGCGCATGAGCATGGGATTTTTCAGAGGATAAACTTTTCCGAATGAGGACAGATCCCAGGGATGAACCCCGGATGGCGGCACGGGATGGGTTGCCGCGGCAAGAATCGCCCCGGTATCTGCATCCAGGATTATCAAAGCCCCGCGGCGTCTGTCAGAATATTTATCATTCGGCCATAGGGTATCAATCCTCCGGGTCAGCGATTCCCTGGCCAGTGTCTGCTTTCTGCTGTCAAGGGTAAGGAATACCTCTGCCATGTCCGGCGGTAAAACACTTCGGGAAAGGATGCCGTAAAGCGAGTAAGGTGTTCGCGAACCGACCCCCGTCAGGGGTACTAAACCGAGTTTTTCACAGGCAGGTGTAGGATTGCCCCGATCATCGGTCAGCGCGATATTGTCTGATGTCATCAGCTTGAAGTGTTTGTAAGATGCAGGCGATCCGGGGCGGAGATTCACCCATTGAAAGCTGCTTCTGTCCGATTTCATGCAGATATTCAGCCCTCCCACCTTTGTTTCCGTATTCCTGGCCGGGGATGCTGTGATGCTCAGGGTATGTGTTCCGGCAGGGAGTGAGAAATGAATTGCAGAAGCTTCGGCGTTTCCTGCGGAGCAGTTTTTTTCTTTTTTCCTGTAGCAGGGTTCGATGCGGGAGGGACGGGGATGAATGGTTTCAGGTTTGCCAATGACCTGGACGCTGACTGAGCGGGAAGTTTGCAGGGTGAGCGTGGTACGGAATTCAACCTTTCGGGCCACAGTATATGCTGCAAGCCAGTCCCCGAAATTCGGCTGAAGCCGGCCATTGTTCACAAATCCGAAGGATTCGGGAACTCGTTTGCCGGTACGCAGAAAATCCCATCGGGAACTGCCTGCATCGTAAGCATGCCATTTACTTTCACGGCTGCCCTCGGATTCCGGGCGATTATCCCTGATCGCTGTGAGGTAGCGGGTATCGTTCCAGAGTTTCACCTGGGTTTGTACCACATCGCCGGTCAGGGAGTGATACAGCGAACTGATCAGACGCTCCTTTGTTTTCAACTCCTTGGGATCAGAAGGCACGGAATCCGGGTTCTGGGCCTGTTCTGCCTTTTCGACCAGTATCAGGTCAGACAGCGGCAGTTCCAGACGTCCGTCATCTGACGGGGTAATCATGCCGGTTTCCAGGAGGGTATTGAAAAGGCGGGCGTCCTCTGTGAGTATTTGCCCGGGAGAGGTTTCCAAGGTGCGTGTGCTGACCTTATGGCTGAGGGACTGAATGCGCATGCCCATGCCTGTCAGTAACACTGCTATAATAAGTATTTTAAAAGCTTTTCTCATTATTACCTTCCTGATCTTAAAAAGATTATCCGGAAAAAAGGAGTGCAAACGGAGTTTGGGAACAAGGCAACGTGCAACGCCCGACCACCTCGTTCCCAAACTCCGTTTGGGAACGCAATTGCATACAAAACTCCGGTTTTGCGTGTTTGGCAAACGGAGTTTGCCATGCAAGTGTGTTCCCAAACGGAGTTTGGGAACAAGACCACCCGACCACCTCGTTCCCAAACGGAGTTTGGGGACATGGCAACGTGCAACGTCCGACATCCTCGTTCCCAAACTCCGTTTGGGAACGCAATTGCCCGCAAAACTCCGGTTTTGCATGCATGGCAAACGGAGTTTGCCATGCAAGTGTGTTCCCAAACGGAGTTCGGGAACAAGACCACCTGACCACCTCGTTCCCAAACTCCGTTTGGGAACGCAATTGCGTATAAAACTCCGGTTTTGCGTGTTTGGCAAACGGAGTTTGCCATGCAAGTGTGTTCCCAAACGGAGTTCGGGAACAAGACCACCTGACCACCTCGTTCCCAAACTCCGTTTGGGAACAAGGTCAGCCTTGCCGTTCCCAAATCTTTTGCGCCGGTATGCAAAAGATCGCTTCGCTTATCCGCGTCCTTCGCGGTTAAAAAATTACACTCATATCATTTCTCTTACAGGCCGCCGGGCAGTACGATTCGGACGAATATCCTCCGTAATCGTCACGTCAATTTTCCTCCGCTTGTCCCTGATCCTCACAGTCTGCCCGAAATTCAGCATTGTTTTCACTTTTATAAAACCGCAGCACAATCCCCTATGATTGAAGCCATCCGGTTTATCCGGGCTGGCAACACTGTAAATCCGCCCTTCATGGCGGCCGATACCCATATCCGTAACACAGGTCAGGACTGTGCCGATTTCTCTTCCTTCGGAATCCGTCACAACAGCCGGATCATCAACGGAAACCTTGCGAAGATCATTGCCAACAAAGGGATAAGTGAGTTCGGGGTCAGAGACATTCCTGAGCGCGTCATCACCGATAAATTTTTTTGTAAAGTCCGTCTGATCCTCATTATACGGCAGGGCAAAGGGCCAGGGATTGTTAATAAAAGGCCAGTGTCCGATATCCTGATGGGACAGGGGGAGTACAGCCCCGCCCCTGAGAGAATCCCTGGCAGCCAGACCGCAGCATGTCAGATTGTATGCTTTCCCTGCCTCTGAAATCATTTCCCATAGTCTGATAAAATGTTCGGGCGAGATGAAAATTTCAAAACCGAATTCCCCGGTGTAGCCTGTACGGGAAAGCAGGATCGGTGTGCCATCCGTTAACCGGACTTCACCAGCGGAGGAAGCCCCGGCATCAAAATGGCCTTTGAAAGAAAAATAGAACATTTTTTCAAATACGCCCTGGGGATCTTTCAGGATATTCATAAGGAGTTTTGCAGACTTGGGTCCCTGCACATCTAACTTTCCCAATTTATCCGCGAGGTCTGTGATTTCAACATCCCTGCTCCCTTTATAAGACATAAGATGTGCCGCGATTTTTTCCCCCATGCCTGCATTTACCACAGACAGATAATTCCCACCTTCTATCTGATATATGATAGCATCGTCAATAGCCTCGCCTGCTTCGTTCAGGAAAGCCCCGTAAACGCATTTGCCGGGTTGCAGGGGTTTTTCCCCCACACATGAATTCAGATCCCTGGTAAAGCAAAGCTGGAGAAGGTCATACGCGTCGGACCCGATAATCTTCACCGCAGCCATATGGCTTGTATCAAACATACCCGCGTTTGTAAGTACAGTAAGATGTTCATTTTTTACGCCCGACGGATACCAGAGCGGCATTTCATAGCCGCCGAAGTTGGCCATGTTTGCGCCGTGCGTCACATGCCATTCATATAAAAGGGTTTTCTTTGCTTCTTTTTCCATGTTTTTCCTTTCTGGTGTCTGGTCACCTTCTGACTGCGACAGTGAAAAAGCATAACCTGTTGAATGTAAAGATGCTCACAAATTTATAGATAAAATTAACACAGCAGGTTGTCAATGTTTTTTCCAATATCACCACATCGCAGGAGATGCTTGGGATTTGCCGAACAGAGATTTCCGATGATTTTTCGATCTGTGGGCAAGAATCAGACGGGACCTAAAATGACTGACGCTCTTGGCTAAAAGTTAGCCCTGTGCAATATCCATAACCCGGGCGGTTGTATCAACCTGAAGTCACTTGATATCGCTAATTTTTCCTGGTTCAGTACCTTGTTCCACGATGACTTCACCCATATGAATACCTATTCGGAATTCGGGCAATTCGTACCATTCACCGGCACGCGCCTGACGGTGCAGCAATTGTGTGCGAAGGGCAAAATGTACGGCTTCGATAGGAGTTGAAAAGATAAACAGATAGGAATCTCCCGCAGATCCTACCATATGGGAAGTGTTTCCATATATTGCCTGTATTTCTTCAGGAGACGTTTGTGTTCCAGATCCGGTGTTTGTGCTTTTTGTATGCCTAACTCGGACTTAATCGCAGTTGATCCGACCATATCCGTGAACAAGATTGTCAAAATCTGGACGATAATTGAGGATTTTGAAAATTTCACCAAAAGAGACACAGCCCCGGTGATTGTGCGGTCAGAATAATGTTTTCTGACAGCCCTGATACAGTCAGCAGCTTTGGCTTCATCCACTTCAAACATAGCCGAACCGCCATTGGCATAGATATATTTCGCAGAAGGGTCAGCATCCTGAACGATTTTTTTAGTCTGTTTGCGGTTCAATTCATCCAATATTGCACCCCGGATTTCTTTCAATGTTCCGGTTGCAAAAACATAGTCTTTAATGCGGTCAGTATCCAATGAAATGACAGATCATTTCATTAAACATCCCTTTTGGATTGCTCTTTAATTGTAATCGTTTCGGTCTTATAGTTACTATCTTTCAAATCATATTTCTTTGTC
>JAUCGG010000308.1 GCA_030378015.1 Desulfococcaceae bacterium HSG8 | reverse complement strand
AGAAAGGCTGTGAAAATAAATTAAAACCGGCTCCTGCGGAGTGACGAATCTGCAAATCCCTTATAAGCAAAGCTTTCCGTATCAGAACTAAAATTTCGGGAAACCTTTAAGAAGTATAGAAAATTAAAAAATGACTGTTAAGCCAAAACTCTGAACTTCTTAGAATTGCTGGTAAATAAAAAAACATCTCCCTTTTTATAAAGAAAATTTTTCACAACTGACACGCTCTGAATGCTTTAACCGCAACTGATGCCTGTGAAAAATTCTTGCATATCGCTTAAAACAATTGTATCAACCCATCAACTAACCCAAATAACCTCGAAAAGGAGATATTGAAATGAGTAACGGCTTGCCGGAAAGCCAGATGAGTACTGACGAACTTTGCATTAATACGATCCGTACACTTTCTATAGACGCGATTCAGAAAGCAAACTCCGGGCATCCCGGGGCACCCATGGGCCTCGCGCCTGCCGCATATGTTCTGTGGACCCGTTTTCTGAAACATAACCCCCGTAATCCTAGCTGGTTTGACAGGGACCGCTTTGTACTTTCAGGCGGTCATGCCTCCGTGCTGCTTTACAGTATGTTGCATCTGACAGGCTATGACCTGAGTCTGGATGATATCCGTGACTTTCGTCAATGGGAAAGCAAAACCCCCGGACATCCCGAATACGGCCTTACCCCGGGGGTTGAAACCACCACGGGTCCCTTGGGACAGGGATTTGCAAATGCTGTGGGAATGGCAATGACAGAGCGGCATCTTGCAGCCTGTTATAACCGCCCGGGGCATGAGATCATTGATCATTACACCTATGTGATGTGCGGTGACGGGGACATGATGGAGGGCATTGCTTCCGAAGCCGCGTCACTTGCAGGCCATCTTGGGCTTGGAAAGCTGATCTGTATTTATGACGATAACAGGATATCCATAGAAGGAAGCACTGATATCACGTTTACGGAAGATGTGGGCCGCCGTTTCGAAGCTTATAACTGGCATGTGGAGACGGTAGCAGACGGGAATGATCCAAATGAAATTTACAAAGCCATCGGATCTGCCAAAGCCGAGGCAGAAAAGCCTAGCCTTATCATACTGAAAACCCACATTGCCTATGGCAGCCCCAACAAACAGGATTCAGCCGACGCACACGGCGCCCCGCTGGGTGAAGAAGAGGTCCGCCTGACCAAAAAGAACCTGGGATGCCCCGAAGACGAATGTTTCTGCGTCCCGGATGACGGTTTTGACACATGCAGGGACTGCGTTGAAAAAGGAGAGACAGCAGAAGCCCTGTGGAAGAAAAAATTCGGAGCCTGGCGCCTTGAATATCCTGAACTCGGGGGGAGTCTGACGAATGCAGCGGAAAACGCGAGGCTTGCCGGATGGGATGAAGTTATACCGGACTTCTCAGGAAGCGAGGGGCCCATGGCAACCCGCGCTGCATCAGGCAAGGTACTCAATGCTCTTGCCGAAACAATCCCTTATCTGATAGGCGGCTCCGCTGATCTGGCGCCGTCGAACAAAACACTTATCGAATCTTCCCATGATTTTCAGAAAAACGCATACACAGGCAGGAATATCCGCTTCGGCGTCAGGGAACATGCTATGGGAGCTATTCTTTCCGGCATGGCCGTTCACAGGGGGGTTCGCCCATACGGCGGGACATTCCTGGCATTTGCAAATTATATGCAGCCGGCCATGCGTCTTGCCGCGCTCATGAAACTGCCGGTCATATACATTTTCACCCACGACAGCATTGCTGTGGGAGAGGACGGCCCTACGCATCAGCCTGTGGAACATATAGCCAACCTGAGATCAATACCCGGGCTGACGGTAATCCGCCCGGCTGATGCCACGGAGACAGCGGAAGCTTGGAAGACAGCGATCAGAAACATGTCGGGCCCCGTGGCCCTGGTTCTGAGCCGCCAGAAACTCCCCATTATTGACCGTACAAAATATCCTTCCGCAAAGGGCGTCAGGAAAGGGGCCTATGTCATTGCAGATGTCGAAGGCAAACCTGATGTCATCATTGTTGCCACAGGTTCAGAAGTGAACATTTCCCTTGAAGCCAGGGGGATTCTTGCGGAAAAGGGGATTTCAGCGAGGGTTGTGAGTATGCCGAGCTGGGAACTGTTTGAAGAAACATCCCGGGAATATAAAGACGAGGTGTTTCCCCCGGATGTCACGGCCCGTCTTGCCGTGGAAGCTGGTATTCCCATGGGATGGCGGCGTTACGTGGGAATCGGGGGCGATGTTATGGGCGTGGAAGGCTTCGGAGCTTCGGCCCCGGGCAATGTTATGATGGAGAAATTCGGATTTACGCCTGAGAATATCGTCACCCGGGTTAAGGAAATGTTGAAAAGAGATTGAAAAAACTGTGCAGCTTTTTAATCACAGAGAGCGCAGAGGATTCACAGAGGCCACAGAGATTCTGCGGCCTCTGCTCTGCGGTTAAAGTTGCACATGGCGTGACTTCCGAAATTCTGAACTTCGTTTCAGCCATTGCTCCGGCGGCTTCGGCGTGAGTTCAGTCGATTGACAAATTCCTATCCGGTTTTCCAGGATGCCCGATATACCTCACTCAAAACGAAACGAAACACTAAATACCAAACACCAAACACCAAACACTTTTTAACCCTGAATCTATCTTATTGAGGTGCTTATGATCAGAAAGGCAACAATAAAGGACATAAAAGCCATTCACGGACTTCTCCAGGAATACGGCGAAAAAGGAGAGCTTCTTGCCCGGCCCCTGAGCCAGCTCTATGACCATGTGAGAGATTTCTGGGTCTGGTTAAAAGATGATAAAGTCAGGGCCTGCTGTGCATTGCAGTTCTGCTGGGAAGACCTTGCCGAAATAAGATCCCTGGCAGTCCATCCTGACCATACAGGGAAAAATATCGGAACAACTCTCATGGAACACGCACTTTCTGAAGCAGGATCCTTTGATATAAAAGAAGTTTTCACACTGACCTACCAGCCGGGATTTTTCAAAAGATTCGGATTTGCACAAATTGACAGAAGCGACCTTCCTTTGAAAATATGGTCGGACTGTATTATCTGTGTAAAATTTCCGGACTGCGATGAGACTGCAATGATGAAAAAATTATCCTGATATTTGCGGACTCCATAATTTATCATGAAAACGGAGGCCATGATGAAAACTTATCTGAAAGAGAAAATCGGCAACTCCGGTCTGTTTACCGGCAGAAAAGGCGAAATAAGCTATTTTCTGAACTGGACAGAGGGAATAAAAAGGGAAATTTCCATGAGCATGGCCGTTCTTTCCCGGAGAAAGACGGGAAAAACCGCGCTGATGCAACGGCTTTACAATCTGATCTTTGAGAAAAACACGGAGGTGATTCCGTTTTACTACGAAGTCAGGGAGGGAAAACAATGGGTCGCTGATTTCTGCCAGGATTTTTATCTGACATACATTTACCAGTACATCGCATTCAAAACCCGGAAGCCGGAATATGTGAGGATGTCCCAGTCCTCCAAAAAAAACTTTGCAGAAGCCCGGATCAGCTCCCAGGAAGTCGGAAAATATCTGACCGAGGATATTGAAAAAACCGAAAGCCTTGTAAAAGAAGGACGGAGCGGGTTACTGTGGGATGCGGTGCGGGAAACACCCCGGACACTGGGGGATTGGAAGGACGAATTTGTGGTCCAGATGATTGACGAGTTCCAGTTTCTCAACAGCGAAATATATTGGGACGATGCAAAAACCAATCAGGCCTCCGATCTCGCGGCCGGCTATCTGCACACGGCCGAGTACAAAAACGCTCCCCTGCTGGTTTCAGGCAGTTGGGTGGGCTGGCTGATGAACGATCTGACCACAATGCTTCCGGGCAGATTTATCACTTGGCATCTCGAAGAACTGCCCAAAGATGAGGCAATTGAAATGGTATTCAGGTATTCACTTATCTATGCCATCCCGGTATCGGAGAATACCGCGTATCTTATCGCACAACTTAGCGAGGGAAATCCTTTTTACATCAGCGCGCTGTTTCAGTCAAGGTCCTAAATTGAGCGATTCTTCTTTTTAATAAAAAAAAACAGTCTGCACGACTGAATTACAGTTTCAGAAAGACATTTTTCGGAAAAAAGGGACGTAAATGATGCCTGACTCAGTAAAAAAGAGCCG
>JAUCGG010000060.1 GCA_030378015.1 Desulfococcaceae bacterium HSG8 | reverse complement strand
CATGGATAAAGCTCACTTCTCGGAGTGCAAAGCTTGCTTTGCCTGTCGTTCGACTGAGCTCACGCCGAAGCCGGGATTTCAGCAAAGCAAGACTTCGGCGTGAGCTCAGTCGAACGCTTTGCACTTCGCGTTCTGAACACAGAATTTTTTTATCTGCTGAATATAACCAGAAATATCAGACTATTATAACAAAAGGAGTGCAAAGCTTGCTTTGCCTGTCGTTCGACTGATCTCACGCCGAGCCGGGATTTTAGCAAAGCAAGACTTCGGCGTGAGCTCAGTCGAACGCTTTGCACTCCGCGTTCTGAACACAGAATTTTTTTATCTGCTGAATATAACCAGAAATATCAGACTATTGTGAGAAAATATGGCTCTGTTCAAAAAATTCATGGCAGACCTGGCAGCAGGAAAGCGCAGTGAAGCATTTCCGAAAACCCTGGAACCTGACGGGTACGGACTTGTTTTTGTGGGAGGAGAACTCTCTGTCTATACGGTAATCGAAGCCTATATAAAAGGGAGCTTTCCCTGGACAGGTTCCCATCCCATTCCCTGGTTTTCACCTGATCCTCGTCTGGTATTATTCCCAAAAATGTTCAAGGCATCGCGGAGTCTTCGGAAACTTGCCCGCCAGAAGAAATTCACAGTCAGTTTTGACCTCCGTTTCCGGGAAGTGATGGAAAATTGCGCGGCCATCCCCAGGAAGGGGCAAAAAGGAACATGGATTACGGAAAACATGATAGATGTCTATTGCGAACTCCACCGCCTGCACATTGCTCACAGCATTGAAGTATATGATAGTGAATGCGTATTGTGCGGCGGACTTTACGGCCTCACATTTGGCCGGGCCTTTTTCGGTGAATCCATGTTTTCCCTGGTTTCGAATACCTCGAAACTGGCCATTTATGCGCTGTGCAGGGTATTGGCCGCATGGAAATTTGATTTCATTGACTGCCAGGAGATCACAGGGCATCTGATGAGGCTGGGAGCAATACCGATTACCCATCGTGAATACATGGAGCTTTTACGCAGGGCATTATCCTGTGGTTCTTATCATGAAAAATGGAATAATTGTAAAACTGCTTGATAATTCTGAAAATTATATCTGCATCGTCGGAAATTTCGGTTCCGAGAATCACAATCATCGGCGGATAGGTCAATTTACCCGGCAGACTTGAATCCAATGCGAAAGCTGACCATATTCTCATTTCCCGGGACACTTATGTCTTGGTGTAAAGATAAAATTTATTGCGAGAAAAAAGAAGTGATAAAGGGGAAAGGGGATATGCTTATCCTGTTCAGATCATTGATATGACAAATTAAGACTGATCGAAGAGGAACAGGAAGGGCTGACTTTTAACCGCGAAAGTTTTAACCACGAAAAACACGGAAGACACGAAATTATTTTTTCTGATTATAACGGATTTTGGGGATGGTATTTTTGTCCGGAGGGACATCTGAGAATGGGTGTAATTAAAAGTGCCAGGTTCAGTATGTCCTTGTTCCCGGACTCCGTTTGGGAACACACCCGGCAAACTCTGTCTGCCACGCAAAACGGAGTTTTGCCTGCAATCGCGTTCCCAAACGGAGTTTGGGAACGAGGATATGGCTCACCTGGCTCACCTGACACTTTTAATTGCACCGCCTGAAGGCGGAACTACAAACTTCAACTCTGGAAATCGCCTTAAAGCCCGGTCTTTCTCAGATTTTTAATCAGATCAGGCAGTTTTTTTATGGCAGCCCACTGGCGAAGCACTTTTTTCCGATCATCAGCCGGAAATCCGAAAACAATCTGCCCGGGCCCTATGTCGCCCGTAACTCCGGACCTTCCTCCGAGTATTGCCCCTCGCCCGATGGTGACATGGTCTCTGACTCCGACGCCTCCTCCGATGGTAACCCCGTCTTCAACAGTCACCGAACCGCTGAGCCCCGCCATGCCGGAAATGGTACATGACCTTCCGATCCTGCAGTTGTGGGCAATCTGAACCAGGTTGTCTATCTTTGTTCCGTTGCCGATCACAGTTGCGCTGAACTTCCCGCGATCAATACAGGTATTGGCCCCGATCTCCACATCATCTCCGACGGTGACGGTACCGATCTGGGGAATTTTAACCCTGCTTTTTCCATCGGATGATACTCGGAAGCCGAATCCGTCTGCCCCGATGGTCACATTGGGATGAATAATGCAATTATTTCCGATCCGGCAGCGTTCGCGGATCACCGTACCGGGCCAGATCGTAGTCCCCTCACCGATATGGGAATCATCCATTACGGTGACATTGGGATAGAGCCTGACATGAGGACCGATAACCGCTCCGGCACCTATATAGGAACCGGCACCGACTGACACCCCTTCCCTGATATCGGCTGTCGGATCAATAACCGCGGCCTGATGTATGCCGGGTTCGCATTTCGGAGCGTCCGGTTCGAATAACCGGAGGATATCAGCCAGGGCAAGATCGGCATCAGCCACGCATATCAGTGCCTTGTTACCTGTCAGTTCCACATCCAAGCCTTCATTTACGATGGCTGCCGAAGCATCCGATGTATTCCACAATTTTACATATTTCTTGCTGCCTATAAAGGTTAGCTGATTCTCAATAGCGCGGTCAATCTGTTCGATCCCGGTAATCAGGACGGAGGGATTGCCCATGAGCGTCCCTTTTACATGCTGACTGATCTCTTCAACGGTGTATTTTTTCATTGTCCTCCTTATTTTCCTGCGAAAGACCGCTTCGCTTAACTTTCGCACTCCGATTGCAGCGTATTCGAACGCTTTGCACTCTTCTGATTTAAGCTGCCTTCGGGCGTATTTACAAGTCAGGGGAGTGATTTTCAGTCCCGGAGGACTGAAAACAGCCAGGCAATTCATTGCCAGGTGAGTATTCCGGATCATCACGTCCCGCAGGGACGACTGAAAAAAAGCTTTTCAGTCGTCCCTCCGGGACTGAAAGACGGGGACATTCGCCCCGGCAATAAATTGCCGGGCTATTTTCAGTCGTCCCTCCGGGACTCCCCCAAGTTGTAAATGCGCCCGCTGCCTTCAGGCTGCTTTGGCTTTCAGCCTGGGCATTTATGCCGAGGGATCAGTACATAAGATTGGGCAGGTAAAGAATGATATCCGGAAAAATCATCAGGATAATAATGCCGACAATTACCGCAAACAGGAAGGGAACAATTCCTTTGAATATGGATTCAAGAGGGATTCCGCCCACAGCGCCCTGGGCAACCCCGAAGACCACATACACATTAATCCCCACCGGAGGCGTAATCACCCCCATCTGCGTAACCAGCACGATAATGATACCGAACCATATGGGGTCATACCCCAGTTCCGTGACAACAGGATAAAAAATGGGAATGGTAAGCATGATCAGGGCCAGGGCATCCATAACACATCCGCCGATAAAATAGACGATGATAACTGCCGCTACAATCAGATACGGCGGCAGATCAAGACCGCTCACCCAGCTTGCAATATTAAAGGGGATGCGGGTAACAGCAAGAAATTTCCCGAAAATGACTGCTCCGGCAATGAGCATCAGGACCATACAGGAGGTCCTGAGGGTTTCTTCCAGGGATGTGACAAAGCCTTTCCAGGTAATCCTGCGCCGGACCAGGGATACGGCAAGAACCCCGAAAACTCCTACTGCCGCGGCTTCCGTGGGAGTAAAAAGACCGAAAAACAGCCCTCCCATGACCATGATAAAAACGAGCAGGGTGTCGCCGGTTCCTGATAATGAGCGGATTTTCTCAGCCCAGGTGAATTTCTCACCCGGGGGACCCTGTTCCGGATAACGCATACACCATAAATATACGGCAATAATAAACAGGACTGTAAGAAGAAGCGCGGGAAAAATTCCTGCAACAAATAACGCGCCGATGGACTGCTCTGTCAGCACTCCATATACAATCAGCACCACGCTGGGCGGCATGATCATTCCCAGTCCTCCGCCGGAAGCCACCGAACCGGCTGCCAGTTCATCCGCATATCCGTAGCGGCGCATTTCCGGCAGTCCGACCGTTGCCATAGTCGCTGCCGTGGCCGGACTGGAACCGCACACCGCTCCGAAGGCCGTACATGCGGATACAGTTGCCATTGCCAGCCCTCCCCGTGTACTGCCGAAATATTTATAAGCCGTGTCATAAAGCCGCCGGCTGATTCCGCTGTTGAACGCGAGCTGTCCCATGAGAATGAAAAGGGGAATGGTTGTCAGCCCGTAAGAGGAAAAGACTTCGTAAATATTCCTGGAAAGGAGATTCAGCCCGCCTTTGCCGGAGATCATCAGGGAAAACCCGGCATAACCGACCAGGGCCATCACATAAGCCACAGGCATCCGGGTCATAAAAATGGCCAGCATAACGATGATGCCGGTGATACCGATCAGCGTAGGATTCATTCATTACCTCTTATTATTTTTCCAATATTCTCAATGATATCTCGGATAATAAACAGGAAGAAGATCAGGAAACAGAAGGAAACTATATATATAATGATGTATTCGGGAAAACTCAGGTTCATGGAAACTTCGCCGGATTTCTGAATGGTATGTGCATAGACTCCCATTCGCCAAGTGATGATACCGAACAGCCCCATGCCGAAAATCCCGGTGCATACATCAATAATTGCCTGTGTCCGCAAAGAAAACAGCCGGGTAAGCAGTTCTACCCCGATATGACCTTTTACCTGATGCGTGTAAGGCAGGGCCATCGCGACGGTGACTGTGGCCATAAAGCCGACAATCTCCACTGATCCGAAAATCGGATATCCTAGGAACCTGCCCACAACATCCGCACAGGTCAGAAATGTCATTCCCATCAGGCAGATCGCGCCGACCGCCTTCATTTTATTTAAAATCCACTCAGCATTTTTCCAGAATGTATTCATAAGATTACCTGAAGCGTGAAGCGTGAAACTTGAAGCGTGAAGCGTGAAATCGGTCACGGTTTCCGAATTTCTTCACAGCAAAAAAAATCCATGCGCTCTGCTCCCGCCGAATTGACAAATCCGGCGTGGATGTAGGGTGGGGTTTACCCCACCATTGTTGGTGGGGTAAACCCATCCTACATTTGCGGGCAGATTATTTATGAAACGCGTTATTGAAGACCGCCAAGTGTTTTGACCGTGAAATCAAGTATTTCCTGGCCTTTGAATCCCTTTTTATCCAGTTGTTTTACATAATCTTCGATGATGGGCGCAACAGCCGCTTTCCATCTCCCGGATTCTTTTTCATCCAGTTCGATGAATTCGTTTCCCTGCTTAAGGAAATATTTTTTGCCTTCCGCGTCACTGGTGTCCCATGCTTCACCATGTTTTACTGCCCATTCCTTATTGATTTCTTCAATTACCTTCCGGGCATCTTCGGGCAGCGCGTTCCATTTGTCCTTATTCATCACAACAAAAAAGGAGGTTGTATAGGCTGCGGAAAAAGCACCCGTGCAGTAATCAGTCACTTCTCCCAGTTTCCAGCCTTTATTGGATTCCAGGGGGTACGCGCCTCCGTCCACCACACCTTTCTGAAGCATCTGGTAGGTTTCCGGCATGGGCTTGGGTACAGGTGTTCCTCCGAGTGCTGTTACCACCAGCGCGCTGGTTCCGTGTCCCCTGACTTTAAGCCCTTTCATGTCTTCCAATTTTCTCACGGCCTTACCTTTTGTGTGGACGAGTCCGGGGCCATGTGCATGGAGATACATTACCTGGGTGTTATCAAATTCTTTGGGTTTGAATTTGCCATAGACCTCGTTTATCACTTTTGTGGCCACTTTTCCGCTGGTATAACCCAGGGGGAGGTCAACCACAGACATCACGGGGAAACGCCCCTTTGTGTATGCCAGCACTGAAAACCCGATATCGGAAAGCCCTTCCACGACCCCGTCATAACATTGCCTGGCCTTGGTCAGGGTCTGACCCGCATAATATTCCACTTTGACCTTGCCGCCTGTCCGCTTTTCAACTTCCTTGCACCAGTCTTCAGCCAGCTTGCTCTGGATGTGAGTGGGGGGGAAAAAATTACTGTAGGTAAGCTTCACGGTATCAGCCCATGCAGATCCCGCTGTAAGAAAGGCAATGCCCGCGAATACAATCAGAAAAGTCCTAAAAATTCCTTTTTTCATCAGATAATTCTCCTTAAGCTTTCAGATTTTAAAAATAATTTGGTGTTTGGGTGTTTTGTCATCTGCTTCGGCTTTAATGTTTCGTTGTGATCTGCAGATCATGAAGGTTGTCTGTCCAGAACACCGAACACTAAATACCAAATACTAAACACTAAACACCAAATACCAAATACCAAATACCAAACACTGAACACCGAACACCAAATACCAAAAGTTTTCGATCTACTGAGAACGGCCAAGCATTCTCACCTCTCATTCATTCTGAATAATTTTGTAGCTATATTAAAGCTACATTGTATTTGTCAAGCGAATAAACAGAAATTTTCAGGAAGCTTGCGGGAAATCTGATTTTATCTTAATGAATTTATTGTATTTAATTTATAAAAATGGTTCTGCAGAATGTAGGTTCTACCCGCCAATGGTTATGATGCTGCTTTTATCGAAAATCAGTAGATCGAAAACTTTCTGTCTGACAGTGGATTCCGGGTTAAAATCGGAAAACATCCGTTTTCCGATTTTCCGTTCGGCTGCCCTTCGGCCCTTCGGCCCTTCGGCAGGCTCAGGGACAGGGCAGGCTCAGGGACAGGGCAGGCTCAGGGACAGTGGCAGGCTCAAGTAGCAGGGCAGTGAGCCTGTCGAACTGGCACGTTGAAGCCCGGAATCCACTGTTTTTAAGGTTTACCGGAATCTTTTCGATCTACTGACTGAGTGCAGCAATCCTGTAATAATCTATAGATATTGTCTATCCTGATCCTTCTTTCTATTGAAAATAGCAATTTGAGGTTCATGTCTGTTTGTGTTATTCATTACTCATTACCGGAAATCATCCGTGTCCTGAAAATCGCGGGCAAGTTATTTTTTTTGGAATTTCCGGCCTTGATCTTCGTTTCGGCCACTTTTCTTTCTCTTGCTCTTAATCCTGATCGCAACAAAAAACAGAGAAAGAGCAAATTGGCCGAAACGAATATCAAGGCCGAATTTCCTTACAACATTTTATTATCTCGACAGTCATAAGGTGATTTCCAATAAAAAACATACCAGATCAAGGTTTGTAGCTCCGCCTTCAGGCGGTGTTATGCCGCCTGAAGGCGGAACTACAAACTGCACTTGGTATATTCTTTTCCGGAAATCACCTAAGGGAACTCCAAATAAATAAAATACCCGATTCCGGAAAATGTAGGGTGGGTGGAGCGCTAGCGTAACCCACCATCTTTGTTGCGAATGATGCGATGGTGGGTTACGCTTCGCTCCACCCACCCTACATTTTCGGGTATTTTATTTTTGGGGAAATCATCTAAGTTCTCTGAAGCCGCTGTTCGGAGTCTCCCTTTTTTAAAGGGTGATTCAGGGGGATTTCAGCAGCTTGCGGAAAATCCCCCCCCCTTTACAAAAGGGGAGAGTTTCCGGGTGAGTCATTTCAGCCATTTATGAGAACTTACGACTCACGAGTTATTATGAACAGGAGAAAAATTGATGAAGACAAAAACAGTTCGGAACCTTATTATACTTTGCCTGATCCTCGGATTGAGTACAGCCGGGTATGCGGGGAACCTGGATGCTTTCAAAAGCCAGAAGGGGTCCATAAAGATCGCCGGGGGCACAGCCCATATCCCGGTCATGAAAGAAGCAGCCAAACGGATTATGAAAATTTATCCGGATATCCAGATCAGTATTGCAGGTGGAGGCTCAGGCGTCGGCATTAAACAGGTGGGAGAGGGACTGACAGATATCGGCAATTCGGGCAGAAAGGCCACGGATGAAGAGGTTCGGAAATACGGCCTGAAAATGTTCCGCTGGGCCGTTGACGGCGTGGGTGTTATTGTTCACCCGGAAAATCCGGTAAAAGCATTGACAAAAGCCCAATTGCGTGACATTTTTTCTGGAAAAACGGATAACTGGAAGCTTGTCAGCGGCGCGGACAAGGCGATTACGGTTTACACTAGGGATGAGGCAAGCGGAACCCGGAAAGTCTTCTGGAAAAAGGCTTTGGATAAAGGGGATATCACACAGAAAGCCAATTTTGTTGTTTCCAACGGTGCGATGAAATCAGCAGTTGCGAATAATCCCTACGCCATCGGCTATGTATCCGCGGGGCATATTGATGAAAGCGTGTCCCCGGTTGAACTGGACGACATAGCACCGAGTCTGGATAATGTGAAAAACGGGAAATATACGGTTGCCCGCGGGCTGTACAGCAACACAAAGGGCGACCCCGCAGGCCTGATAAAGATATTCATTGATTATCTCTTTACGCCGGAAGGGCAGAAGATTGTGCAGGAGAAGGGATTTATCCCCGTAAAATGAAGAAAGGATTTGAAACCGCCGCGGAAAAAATGTTTTTACTTTCCGCGCTTCTCAGTGTTCTGGTGACGCTTCTCATCCTGGGATTTATGGTTATTTTGGGCCTCCCCCTGATGAAGGGAGGTCATTTCTTTTCCCTGCTGACACAGGGCTGGTCTCCCCGCCACGATTTATACGGTATTTATCCCATGATGATGGGAACGCTGGCAATTGCGTGCCTGGGCGTGGCCTTTGCCTTTCCTCTCAGCCTGGGATGCGCGTCCTTGGTCAGCGTTCTTGCCAAGGGGAGATTTGCCTGGTTTTTGCGGAAAGCGGTTCAGATGATGACGGGAATTCCCACGGTGATCTACGGATTTGTGGGAATCTTTCTCCTGGTTCCCCTTATCAGGGAACTTCTCATGGGCGGGTCCGGGATGTGTGTCCTGTCTGCATCCGTGATGTTGGCGATTCTCATCTCGCCCACCATGATCCTTTTTTTTACGGACAGCTTTGATCGTGTGCCCAAGTCCTACACGGATGCGGCCGATGCGCTCGGAGGAACCGGGGTTCAGAAACTGGTGTATGTTATTCTTCCCTGTTCCCGCAAAGGCATACTGACAGGGCTGATTCTTGCGGTGGGAAGGGCTTTCGGAGATACGCTGATCGCATTAATGCTTGCCGGAAACGCCATCCAGATCCCCGGCTCCTTTTCAGATTCGGCCAGAACCCTGACTGCCCACATAGCGCTGGTCATTGCCGCGGATTACGAAAGCCTGGAGTTCAGGTCTGTCTTTGCCTGCGGCATTGTCCTTTATTTATTTACAACACTTACTGTCCTGTTACTTCGGGCTTCGGAGAATCGGTGAGGATTTTCCGAGTTCTGAAATGAAAGCTCTTTCTGAAATGAATCGTTTCATGGAAATATTTGTAAGAAGCTTCTCATGGATATGCGGGATTGTGCTTTTGGGAAGCATCTCCTGTATCATCGGCTACCTGTTTTATAAAGGGCTGGGGACAATCAGCCTGGGCCTCATCTTCGGCGATACGAATCCGACAGATGCGCTGCTTTTAAGGGAACAGGTGTTTGACGGCCTTTTCCCTGCCATTTTCGGAACCTTCTCCCTTGTCATATTGTCTGTATCATTTGCGATTCCGGCCGGGCTGGCCAGCGGGATTTACCTGGCGGAATATGCAGGGAGGAATGTCAGGGGGATCTTCGGTATCTTCTTTGATATCCTGGCAGGTATCCCGTCCATTGTCATCGGGCTGTTCGGCTTTTCAGTGGCAGTTTTCCTTCACAGGCACTTGTCAGACCGCATCTTTCCATGTCTCCTGATTTCCGGTCTGTCCCTGGGGTTTCTTGTTCTGCCTTATATTATCCGCACCACCCAGGTTTCCCTGGAAAGCCTGCCTCTTGAAACCAGGGTGACGGCCCTGGCCCTGGGCGCGACAAAGTTTCAGAACATCCTCTATGTGATGCTCCCCAAATCCCTTCCGGATATCCTGAGCGGTGTTATCTTGGCCATCGGCAGGTGTGCGGAAGATACGGCTGTCATCATGCTGACCGGTGTTGTGGCATCAGCCGGTGTTCCGAAGTCCCTGGTTTCGCATTACGAAGCCCTTCCGTTTTATATCTACTATATATCTTCGCAATATACAGATACACAGGAACTTCTGAGCGGATACGGGGCCTCGATTATTCTGCTGATCATCTGCGCGTTCCTCTTTCTTATCGCATTTATGGTTCAGAAGGGGCTGACGTATCATGCGCTTTATCGTGCATGAAAGTATTTTAAGAATCGAACAGGGCGCATTCCCAAAAATCAGGTAACTCTCGTTCCCAGGCTCTGCTTCGTGTTTCAGCTTAAAACCAATAGGTTAAGCAAAATCAGTAGATCGAAAAAGTCTTTCCGAACAGTGGATTCCGGGTTAAAATTAAAAAACATCCGTTTTTTAATTTTCCCCGGAATGACAGCATATTATCAGAACTATACACCCGTCATTCCGGGGAAAATCGGAAAACGGATGTTTTCCGATTTTAACCCGGAATCCACTGGTTGCAAAAAGTTTTCGGTCTACTGAAAATATCTTGCAAGCTTGCAAGGCAGAGCCTTGCGTAATGCATTCCCAGGCGGAGCCTGGGAACGAGTAAAGACAAAGCAAGCTTTGCACTCCGCGAGACGAATTTCCATCTGCTGATTATGGATGATGATAAAATAAAAATAAAAACAGATTCGCTTTGCTTTTTCTATCAGAATCGCCGGATTCTGGAAAATATTACCGCGCGGTTCGCGGAAAATTCGATTACTGCCATTGTCGGCCCTTCGGGTACGGGCAAATCAACGCTTCTTATGACGCTGAACCGCCTGTGGGAAAGTATTCCCGGAACCAGGATAGAGGGAAAAGTGGAAATCAGGTTTGACGGCAGGTTTCATGATATCTATGCTCGTTCTTATCCTGTGACCCAACTGCGGCGCGCCGTCGGCATGGTCTTTCAGATTCCCAATCCCCTGCCCATGAGCATATACAAAAATATCGCCTTCCCCCTGAAACTCGCGGGTTACAGGGATAAGAATCAGGTTGCCGGGGAGGTTGAGGAGGCTTTGAAACAGGCTTACCTGTGGGATGAAGTGAAAGACCGGCTTGAAGAAGATGCTTTTGCACTGTCCGGCGGTCAGCAGCAGCGCCTGTGCATTGCCCGTGCGCTGGTTCTGAAACCCGATATCCTGCTCCTGGACGAACCGACTTCCTCCCTGGATGCAACATCAGGAAAGATGATTGAGGAACTTCTCCTCAGTCTTAAAAATCGCTGTACAATTCTGGTTGTCTCTCACTATCTGGATCAGGTGAGAAGAATTGCAGATACGGTTGCGGAAGTATCGGATTCGGGTTTGTCTTTTCAGACATTCGGCAGCAGGAGAAGTTGTTATTAATTAAGCGATTCCAAGAAAGAATATGCCGTCCCGTTATTCTGGACGGAGTCCGGGTTTATGTCAGCCCGGTTCAGGTCAGGGGACCTGGATCAACGGCTCGGATCAGGGGATATTTATTGGGGAAATCAACTTAGTACTCCGTTTCGCAATAATGACCAGTCTTCAATTTCCAGCGACGGAACCAAGCTGAAATCTTTCTGATTACGCGTCACCACAGTGGCATCATGGGCAAGAGCAATGGCTGCGATCCTCAGGTCTTGTGTGCCGATACGAATTTTCTGTTCACGAAGCTTTCTGAAAATTTTCTGGGAGTTATTATCAAAGCCGATGACCAGGATGGTACGAAAATAAAGAACGGTTCTGTCATCCGTCCGGGCGGGCGCATTTACAAGTTGGGGGAGTCGTCCCGTAGGGACTTGTGAAAATAGCCCGGCAATTCATTGCCGGGTCGGATATGCATAATTTGTCAAGTCCCGTAGGGACGACTGAAATACGGGACTCCCCCAACTTATAAATACGCCCCGTGCGGGCTCTGCGAATCATGGTCAGTCTGCCTCTCAGTTGTTCCTCAGCGGTTATCACAGTCGTCGCAAGTTTGCCCTGAGGTTGTTTCAGGACATTGGAGACAACACTCGGGTTGTTTCTCTGAAAAAGAGAGATATGGTCAGTGTCCGGAATAAACATTTATTCTCCGATCATTCCTGCTTCTGCTTCCCTGCGGTACTCTCGGATTGATTCCTGAAACTCCTCCCAGTCGGGATCATCGGCAAACATTCCTGCATATTCCGACCAGGCATGTTCATCAGCTTCGGGTCCGATATCCAGTTGCACAAGCCGTCCTCCGAACAGCAGGTTTCTGAGTCCGCTCCGAACCATATCCAGCGTTCCATCCTCGGTATCTCCCTCAGCTACGATTTCAGGCCACTGGCAGACACGGGCAACAAATTTTTTATCTTTTTTTGTAAGCAATACATCATAAGTCATGGCAGTTACTCCTTACTAAGCCAATATTTGTAGTTACGACAGGAACAAGTTTTTACCATGAAAACAGATTCTGAAAAGCCGGGTTTTTATCTGTTTTAACGCCATGTGCAACTTATAATGCCACGAAGGCACGAAGGCACAAAGTCTCACGAAGTACTCAGTTCCGTAGATAACGTCCGGGTTCATACAAGAAAATGATCCGTGTGCATCCGTGTAAATCCGTGTCCTAAAAAAACCGCGGTCTGATTTAACGCCACGAAGGCACAAAGGCACGAAGTCTCACGAAGATTCTTTGTGTCCTCGCGCCTTTGCGGCAGCTTATAATGCCACGAAGGCATAAAGGCGCGAAGTCTTCTTTGTGTATCTTTGTGTCTTCGTGTCTTTGTGGCAACCTATTAATGGTCACGAAGGCACAAAGGCACGAAGTCTCACGAAGATTCTTTGTTTGGCAACTTATAATTTCCTAAAAAACAGCGGTGTCACAAATCTGATTTAAAAAACTGCTCTGTATCGCTGACGGAATCCGACCTTCTTGTATATTTCTTAGGCACGGTTCCTTCCTTGAAACACTCGAAAATCGTCCTTTTGGTTTCGGGAACAGGCAGGAGGCCGGTCTCTGCATCAATATTTGAAAAAACAACTCCCCTCGGCACCTTAAACACTTTCTCGGGTTTGTCTTCATGCACTTTTTTCATAAAATCGAGCCAGATAGGAAGTGCAGCCTTGCCCCCGGTTTCCTTTCTTCCCAGGGAACGCTCTTTGTCAAACCCCACCCATGCTCCGGAAATATAGTCGGGCGTATATCCCACGAACCAGGCATCATGCTGATCATTTGTCGTTCCGGTCTTGCCTGCCGCGGGCCTGCCCAATGCCCTGGCACGGGCCCCTGTTCCATGCTTGATAACGCTTTCAAGTAGGCTGGTCATAATATAGGCTGTACTTCCTTCGATAGCCTGCTTTTTTTCAACATTCATATCTTCAAGGACGTTTCCGTCCCGGTCAACGATTTTTGTTATAAAAACAGGTTCCGCAAGTTTGCCAAGATTTGTAAAAACCGAATATGCCTTGACAATCTCAAGCAGGGATACACCTGATGCACCAAGGGCCAGTGAAAGATCCCCGTACAGATCCGATGTGATTCCCAGTTTCCTGGCATATTTTATGGTATAATCAACGCCGATATCGTCCAAAATCTGTATGGTTGCCAGGTTGCGCGATTTTGTAATGGCCTTCCTGAGAAGAATAGGGCCGTAGAATTTTTTCCCGTAATTCTGGGGCTTCCATGTCTTTTTATATTCTTTCCGAACAAACGCGTTATCAATAATCTCAGTCGCAGGCGTGTATCCCCTGTCAATTGCCGCTGCATATACAATAGGTTTGAACGAAGACCCCGGCTGGCGCCTTGACTGGATTGCCCGGTTGAACTGTGTTTCCCTGAAATCCCGTCCTCCCATCATAGCCTTTACATGGCCGGTTCCGGCCTCGATGCAGACCAGTGCTCCCTGTGCAGCCGGGGTCTGCTCCAGGGCAAGGTTCCAGGCTTCCCCGTCCTTGGCCTTTCTCTTGATTTTTACCATGACAACATCCCCGACCCGTATTTTCGAACGTCTTGCCCAGCGCATATTCCCGGGGCTGATTGTCCCCTGTGCATTGCCCATGTTAACTGTTACGGTTTTGCCTTTCTTAACCACAAGTCCTTTCAGAATGTTTCCTTCAGAGAATTCACTCTCATTGTATTCTTTCCGCAGTTCATCCAGGAAAGCCTCTGTTTCTTCAGGTTTAAGGCGTTTTACGGGGCCCCTGTACCCGTGACGCTTGTCATAAGCTCTTAACCCTTTGTCAACTGCTTCCCGTGCGGCTTTCTGCATTTCAATATTGACAGCCGTATAAATTTTAAGCCCGTCCCTGTATAATGCGTCCCGGCCATATTCATCTTCGACATAGCGTCTGACGTGTTCTGTATAAAAAGGAACTTTTTCCATGTACCAGTTCCGTCTCGGTTTTATATCAAGTTTGGTATTTATGGCCTTTTTTTCCTGGGCTTCGGTGATATAACCTTCGTCAACCATGCGTTTCAGAACATACAACTGACGCTTCCTGGCCCTTTCCGGATGCCTGAAAGGGGAATCTCTGCCGGGGGCTTTGGGCAGGCCCGCCAGGATAGCGCACTCGGCAACATTCAGTTCTTCTACGGGTTTTCCGAAATAATTTTCAGCAGCCGCCTCCACGCCGTATGCCCCGTGCCCCAGGTATATCTGGTTCAGATATAGGTACAGGATTTCTTCTTTGCTAAAAGCCTTGTCAATCCGATATGCAAGAATTGCCTCTTTTAATTTTCGTTCATAACTTTTTTCAGGTGTCAGCAAGAAATATTTTATGACCTGCTGGGTAATGGTGCTTCCCCCCTGGACCACGGTTCCTGCTTCCATATTTTTTAAAAATGCCCTGATAATACTGGGTATATCCACACCTTTATGTTCAAAGAATCTTGAATCTTCTGCTGCGACAAACGCACTGATCAGGGATTTCGGCATTTCGGACATTGGAATTACTATTCTTCTCTGTTCATAAAATTCACCGATTTTCCTGTCATCATCCGAATGTACAGTGGTA
The DNA here is from genome assembly GCA_030378015.1 of Desulfococcaceae bacterium HSG8. Taxonomy (GTDB): domain Bacteria; phylum Desulfobacterota; class Desulfobacteria; order Desulfobacterales; family 4be13; genus JAUCGG01. Next base: position 12,074 of record JAUCGG010000060.1, on the reverse strand, counting down.
ATGGTTGCGGGCCGGTAGGTTTTTAAAGAAGAAATCCGGGGAAGGCCCTCATTGATGCGGGAATAGAGGACATAGAGGGCAATTGTCCCGGCTATAAGGCAGATCATCATAAAAAAAGCTGTCCATATCAGGACTCGGATGATTTTTCTTGCCTTGCTTTTCTTTTCCTTAGCCTTGCTGTCAGTTTTTTTTCCTTTGGCATTGCTATCAGTCTTTTTTTCTGATGCTTTGGAAATATGTCTGTTTTTTCGCATAACAAATTCCCCCTTTCTGTTTTTTTAATAAGGATTTCATCCTGTTTTCTGATTTGAAATTCCTGTAGCATTATCAGTAGATGGAAATTCCCCCTTTGAAGGGGCCGGGGGGATGTATTTTCAGTGAGTTACACCCCACTGCCCCTCAAGGGGGGAGTTTCCATCCACTGATTATCGCTATCCCGCCGTTTCGGTTATATCCGATATGAACATCAGAACATCGGCAAGCCCCACCCTACTTGATGCATATGGGGTAAAAGCCACCCAAACAGGAGTTTGGGACAGTCAGTTCCCCCTTTTGTAAAGGGGGATATTTAATTTCTGGAATCCATACCAGATATCTGTTTATTATGCAAGAAACTCACCCGGGACAAAAAAAATTTGAAATTTGCTTTTATATCATGTTATACTTATTGAATTTAAGTGTAAGAAAGGCTATTGTAAAGGGTATTTTATATGATAAAACTTGATTTTGAAAAACAGGGAGGGCTGGTTCCTGCTGTGATCCAGGACCATGAGACCGGCGAAGTGCTGATGCTGGGATTTATGAACGAAGAGGCATGGGAAGCAACGCTTTCCACGGGCAAAGCAACTTTTTACAGCCGCTCAAGAAAAAAACTCTGGGTAAAGGGAGAAACATCCGGACATGTTCAACAGGTAAAAGAAATCAGAATTGACTGCGATGATGATACAGTGCTTGTGAAGGTTGAACAGATCGGAGGCGCGGCATGTCATACAGGGCATAAAAGCTGCTTTTTCAGGAAGGTGAAAGACGGGGGACTCATTGTTACAGGGACGCCCGTGTTTAATCCGGACGAGGTGTATAAAAAATAGATTCTGTAGGGTGGGGTTCTACCCCACCAATTATTAATTATTCAAAATAATTCAATAAAAGCTATTGGTAGGGTAGAACCCCGCCCTACAATCTGGCATGGCTCCGGACAACAAATGAAACAAAAGGAAACAAACCTTACAATTTTTTAAAAGGGAGGAAAAAATGGCAAAAAAGGGATTAAGCGCCTTCATCATCATATTGATGATGTGCGGCATGTTTGTTACCCATGCACAAGCTCAGGTACAGCTTGTGGGAGATCCGGAAGTTACGGAGACCGGTTCGGCAACCGCGTCCGTGAGCGTGGGATTCGCGGCAATGATGTCTCCCAAAGAAAAGGGATTCTGCTGGTCAGAACAACAGGACCCTAAACCGACGCTGGAAACTGCCGCTGGTTCTACGAACAAAGTTTCGAGCGCGGGAACGACGTTCACGGCGACAATTACAGGATTAAAACCCAGCACCACTTACTATGTCGTCGCTTATGCGATTTCCAGTGACGAAAGCTACACTTCGTACTCAAGAAAAATAGCTACCCTGACCACAACTATCGGGGGGCCAGAATTCACATTTGAGCCGGATAACGGTGACACAGATGTGGCTCAGAATACGGATATCACAATAACATTTGATGCTCCTGTCAGGCTGCTTGATAACAGTGAAATGACAGACACCAATATTGATGAACTGATCACATTTAAGGAAAACAGTCCTACCGGGGCAGATGTGTCATTCGATGCAACCGTTAATTCCGGAAAAACGGAAATCACAATAAATCCGGGTGCCAGTCTTAAAGGCGCGCAGTTGTATTATGTGGCAATCGGGTCAGACCTGGAAGGATATCAGGATAACCCGATAGCAGCAGAAAGCATAACCTTCAGCACTGCCAATGAAGGTATGCATACGATCACAGCAACGTCCGAAGGGGGAGGAAGCATAACACCCTCGGGCGGGGCTGATGTTGAGGATGGGACAGATAAGACATTTACAATGACCCCGGATGACGGATACGCGGTGCAGGATGTGGAGATAGACGGAGAGTCCGTGGGCCCGAAAAATTCCCACACCTTTGAAAATGTGACTGCTGACCATACCATCCATGTCATCTTTGCAGAGGGAATTACGCAATACACGATCTCAGCCACATCAGAAGGTAACGGAACCTTAGACCCGTCAGGCGAAATTCTGGTAAATGAAGGAGAAGATCAGACATTTACAATGACACCCGGGACCGGATATGTGGTGAAAAGCATGCTTATAGATGACGTATCCGTAAGCCCCGATACTTCCTATACCTTCACCGAAGTGAATGCCCATCATAAAATCCATGTGGTTTTCGGTTCAGATCAGCCGGGAATGGAATATACAATAACCTCCTCTGCCGGAACCAACGGAACCATATATCCGTCCGGCAATGTTTCAGTAACAGAGGGCGTTGACTGGACCTTTCAGATGAAGCCTGCCACCGGGTATGTTGTGGAAGATGTGACTGTTGACGATGTGTCTGTATTGGAAGAAATTAAAAATAATTTTTATACTTTCGAAAACGTCAGCGGGGATCATACCATCAATGTCACATTCAAGGAAACTGATACGGAAAAATACTATACGATCACCGCGACTTCGGGCCCGAACGGCAGCATAGAACCCCTGGGGGATATCGTAGCAAAAGAGGGGGAAACTAAAGAATTTACAATGTTTATGGCTGTCGGATATGTTGTGGACCAGGTTCTTGTGGACGGCGTGTCCGTGGGGGGAATCAACCGGTACATATTTAACTCTGTCACCGCGGATCATACCATCCACGCGACCTTCAGGAGAAGCGGGAGAAAATATACAATAACAGCAACATCCGGGGCTAACGGGACAGTCAGCCCTCCAGGCAGTATTGTGGTGAATGAGGGAGACAGCCAGACATTCACAATAACGCCTGAAGACGGATACATCCTGAAGAACATTATGGTGGATGACGTATCAATGGGCGGGGGTGCGGTGAAAAGCTATACTTTCCCGTCAGTCATCACCAACCATGAAATTCATATAACCTTCATGGGGGGCCCCACGACCTGCGTTCCGGGGGATGCCAACGGCAATGAAATCATAGACCTCGGGGATGTGATTTATAACCTGCGGATTCTGAGTGGGCTGGGAAGCCAGTAAGGAAGTTTGAAGGGGGAAGTTTGAAGGGGGAAGTTTGAAGGGGGAATACTTGAAATCCCCCCTTGAGGGGGGCAGGGGGGTGTTTTTTCAGGCAGTTACACCCTCAGATGGGGAAAATTCCCATCTCCTGAAAGTTCGTAGTACCGCCTTTAGGCGGTTTGTGCGTGGTACATCCGCCGCCTGAAGCCGAGGGATCAATCCCCTCAAGGGGGATTTCAGCCGGACCCCGATCCTGTAATAATGGGTAAAAAAAGTTCGTAGTACCGCCTTTAGGCGGCGCACAAACCGCCTAAAGGCGGAACTACGAACTTAAAGGAATTAACCGGCCCGATATTCCCCCTTGAGGGGGGTGTTCTGACGGAAATGTAACTGAATTTTAATGAAAACACCCCCCTTCGCCCCCCTCAAGGGGGGATTTTGTGCGCCGCCTAAAGGCGGAACTACGAACTTAAAGAAATTAGCCCCCGATATTCCCCCCTTGAGGGGGGCAGGGGGGTGTTTTTTCAGGCAGTTACACCCTCAGATGGGGAAAATTCCCATCTCCTGAAAGTTCGTAGTACCGCCTTTAGGCGGTTTGTGTGCGTGGTACATCCGCCGCCTGAAGCCGAGGGATCAATCCCCTCAAGGGGGATTTCAGCCAGACCCCGATCCTGTAATAATGGGTAAAAAAAGTTCGTAGTCCCGCCTTTAGGCGGCGCACAAACTGCCTAAAGGCGGAACTACGAACTTAAAGAAATTAACCGGCCCGATATTCCCCTTGGGGGTGTTCTGACGGAAATGTAACTGAATTTTAATGAAAACACCCCCCTTCGCCCCCCTCAGGGGGAGTTTGTGCGCCGCCTAAAGGCGGAACTACGAACTTAAAGAAATTAGCCCCCGATATTCCCCCCTTGAGGGGGGCAGGTGGGTGTTTTTTCAGGCAGTTACACCCTCAGATGGGGAAAATTCCCATCTCCTGAAAGTTCGTAGTCCCGCCTTTAGGCGGTTTGTGCGCGTGGTACATTCGCGGGATCAATCCCCCGGCTGAAAGCGAAAGCAGCCTGAAGGCAGCTAACATCTTAGCACCATTCGGGTTTTCCAATAATAATCTGATCGCGGGAGACACCCCTGCCCTCAAGGGGGATTTCAGCCGGGCCCCGATCCTGTAATAATGGGTAAAAAAAGTTCGTAGTACCGCCTTTAGGCGGCGCACAAACCGCCTAAAGGCGGAACTACGAACTTAAAGGAATTAACCGGCTTGATATTCCCCCCTTGAGGGGGGGGGTTCTGACGGAAATGTAACTGAATTTTAATGAAAACACCCCTTCGCCCCTCAAGGGGGAATGCTTGAAACTCCCCCCTTGAGGGGGGCAGGGGGGTGTTTTTTCAGGCAGTTACACCCTCAGATGGGGGAAATTCCCATCTCCTGAAAGTTCGTAGTCCCGCCTTTAGGCGGTTTGTGCGCGTGGTACATCCGCCGCCTGAAGCCGAGGGATCAATCCCTCAAGGGGGATTTCAGCCGGACCCCGATCCTGTAATAATGGGTAAAAAAAGTTCGTAGTACCGCCTTTAGGCGGCGCACAAACCGCCTAAAGGCGGAACTACGAACTTAAAGGAATTAACCGGCCCGATATTCCCCCTTGAGGGGGGGGCTGACGGAAATGTAACTGAATTTTAATGAAAACACCCCCCTCAAGGAGGGAGTTTGTGCGCCGCCTAAAGGCGGTACTACGAACTTCCATAATCACCTCAGCGCAACGGGAAAATCCGGCACGGTTCTGGGCTTGGCTGTGGTGGGGGTCTGCTGTCCGTTTGTGAGTTCTTTTACACGCTCGGACAGGTAAAGGTCAAGCATGTTGATGGTGATTTTCTTTTTGCCGGTGTAGTCTGCTTTGCCGGAGAGTCCTTCCACCAGGGCTTTTGTGAACGCGCCGTTTCCCCATGCCGGGTTTTCAAGGGAATACTGTCTGCCTGTGGATGAGGCAAAGACCACCACGCCGTTTTCCGCCGAGGCAAGGTCGTTGACTACTTTGTCTATGTCGGCCATGTCCCCGCGGCGTTTGCTGCCCATGATGTTCCCGGAATGGCAGGTGTCCACGAAGAACAGGACTTTGCCGGGCAGGCCGGAAACAGTGTCCCTGATGGTGGAATAGGGGACGCCTGTGCGTTTGAGGCGGTCAGGGTCCGCGTTCCCGGGGAGAAAATAGTAGTTGCCGTTCCGGTCATTTACGCCGTGCCCTGCCATGAACACCATTGCCACATCCTTGCTCGTGGTCTGCCGCTCGATCCATTCAAGACCGTCCAGCACGTCGTCTTTGGCCGCGTTCTCGTCTGTGAGGATTTTCGGAACCACGTCCCGGTAGAGCTTTCCTTCCTGTTTTTTCAGCACTGCGGCAAAATCTTCTGCATCTTTTGCCGGAAACCCGAGCCGGAGGTCGGGATTCCGGTACTTTCCCACGCCCACGGCAAGCACGTAGAGTTTGGGTTTTATGACAAATTCCTCCTGCTTTTTGCTGCGCCATAAAAGCTGAACTGTGGCCGGCTCGCTTGCGGCATACCGGTTCTCTGCGATCACAGAGACTTCGCAGTCCCGTTCGGGAACCTTTATCTGCACATCGTAGGTCTTGGCGTCTTTCCGGTCTTTTTTGCGTCTGATACCCCGCTCCCGGGATATCGGGCGTCCGTCCGCCAGGACTCTGACGTCTGTTACCGGCTCTCCGGAAGGTGTGCGAACTGCATATCGCAGGGTGAGGTTCGGGTCGGAGATTTCTGTCATGTCCTGCGGGGAGAGCAGCGTGACCACGGGCGGAACCATCTTTTTTATTTCAATTTCCTGGCGTCTCCGGCCCGATTCCCCGTCTGCAAGGCGGATGGCTTCTCCTTCATCCCCTGCGGAGAGGACTTTTGCAATGACGTCGGGGCGGTAATACACGGAGCGGAATTTCGAGGCAGGAAAGAAGTCCGGGGTTTTGTCCTTTCCGTTGTTGATGTGCCAGCCGATGAGTTCGTCCGAGTTTGCAGAGGCTGCGTAATAGCCCGAAGGGGTCCAGAGTACCCAGCGTTTGCCGTCCTTGTGCGGAAAGAGAGTGAGGAGCGGGTTTCCGTCTGACATGCGGTACCAGCGGATGGTTCCGTCTCCGAGGGCCGCCACGGCCACTTTGCCGTCTCCTGAGATGTTGACGCCCCAGGCAATGCCCTGCACAGGGACTTTCCACTGCAAATCGCCGTTCCGGTCAAAGAGGCGGAGATACCATTCGGTTCCGAGGAGAAAACGCTTTCTGTCCGGGGAGATGGCAAGGCTTCTTGACCTTTCATACTGCTCAAGATCAAGGGGCTTTCCGTTCAGCTCGGGGGAGCGGGTATCTTCCCAGCCCGTGACTGACAGACCTCCCGCCTCTGTCACAGGGGCAAGGAGGTCGGTCTTTTTTTCAGAAAGCGAAAGGGTACGGGAGGATACGGAAAAAATGGCAGGCCGCTTTCCCCATACTTCAAAGCCGAATCTCACCGTGTCTCCGTCTTCTGAGATCAGAAAACCTTTGTCATTTTCCCTGTGGTCCGCAATGGAAGGCCCCCTGAAGAGCGTTCTCCTGCCCCTGCGATCAAAGATTCCGAAGGCAGGATCAGAAGCGCCGAAGACCACGCCCCCGTCTTTCAGGGGCAGGATGTGCATAATAGTCATAGGAGATGCGGGAAGATCCGTATAATTGCCTCTGCCTTTCCGGGACCATCTGCGGATGGGTATGGTTCCGCTGTCATTCCACATTCCCCCTGCATAGAGGAAGCTTCCGTCAGAAGACCAGGCGACACTCTCGATAGTTCCATTATCCACGCCGTCGGTATCGGGCGAGTAGAGAAGGGAGAGGTCTGTTCCTGAAAGCACATTCACCTTCGTGGAATCGCTAAAGCCCACCGCGATATTTTTGCCGTCCGGCGAGAAGCAGGCGGAAAAGGGTCGCTTTCCACCCGGAGCCTTCTTCTTTGCGATCAGGCGAAACTTCCTGTCATAAAGGCGGAGGAAGCCGTCATAAGATACTGTCACCAGCCGGCCGGTTCGGTCAAAGTCCGCCCAGTAGCTGTTATTTCCGTAGTCCGTATCTTCAGCCTTCAGAGACCAGTTTTTCGTCTCATAGACCCGGAGGCCGTTGCTTTCACCTATGGTGGCGGCCAGATACCGGCCGTCTTTTGAAAAGGCAAGATGAAGTATCACGTTGGAAAGGCCCGTGATCCGGCGGGTGACAGCTCCGGTTTCGAGGTTGAAAAGATAGATGGAATTTTTTCCATCCCACGCATAGCCTGTCCATCCCCCTGCGGCCACAGTCTTTCCGTCAGGGGAAATGGCGACAGCATAGAGTCTGCCATCTTTGCCCGTGTCAGCAGGCACCCTCAGAATCTTCCTGAGCCTGCCGGTTTCAAGGTCCCAGACCCGTGCGGTTTTGTCGGCAGATGCTGTGACCAGGATACGCTCCTTTGCATCCACGCCGATTCGACTGATTTGTGCCGTATGCATACCCGTCTCTATGCGGAGGATCGGGTCTGCGGGCGGGCCGCCCGCCAATGCCGGGTTCGGGAGCAGGTTAATAAAAAAGGCCGCAAGCAGGATTGCAAGGGGCGGGTAATGGGTTGGTTTCATGGGGTTCTCCTTTCGGTTTGGGGTTTGGGTTTTTATTAAAACTACAGAGATTACATTTAATAAGGATTGATTTTTATTTAGTCCGGATAAATCCTCATTAAATAAAATCTGTGTAGTTCCAAAAAGTTCGTACTTCCAAAAAAGGTTCGTAGTTCCAAAAAAGGTTCGTAGTTCCGCCTTTAGGCGGCATGTGCGGAGGATACATCCGGCCGAGGGATCAATTCCCCGGGTGAAAGCGAAAGCAGCCTGAAGGCAGCTAACTTCACAGCGCACAGTTCGTAGTTCCGCCTTCAGGCGGCATGATTCGTCCTTCGGATATTACGCTTCAACCCGCCAGATGCCGCCTAAAGGCGGAACTACGAACCTTTGTTATGATCCTTTTCAGAAAGGTTCGTAGTTCCGCCTTTAGGCGGCATGATTCGTCCTTCGGATATTACGCTTCAACCCGCCAGATGCCGCCTAAAGGCGGAACTACGAACCTTTGTTATGATCCTTTTCAGAAAAGTTCGTAGTTCCGCCTTCAGGCGGCGCCTGAAGGCAGCTAACATCTTAGCACCATTCGGGTTTTCCAATAATAATCTGATCGCGGGAGACCCCTGCCCTCAAGGGGGATTTCAGCCAGACCCGATCCTGTAATAATGGTAAAAAAGTTCGTAGTACCGCCTTTAGGCGGCGCACAAACCGCCTAAAGGCGGAACTACGAACTTAAAGGAATTAACCGGCCCGATATTCCCACTTGAGGGTGTTCTGACGGAAATGTAACTTAATTTTAATGAAAACACCCCCCTTCGCCCCCCTCAAGGGGGGATTTTGTGCGCCGCCTAAAGGCGGTACTACGAACTTAAAGAAAATTAGCCCCCGATATTCCCCCCTTGAGGGGGCAGGGGGGTGTTTTTTCAGGCAGTTACACCCTCAGATGGGGAAAATTCCCATCTCCTGAAAGTTCGTAGTCCCGCCTTTAGGCGGTTTGTGCGTGGTACATCCGCCGCCTGAAGCCGAGGGATCAATCCCTCAAGGGGGATTTCAGCCGGACCCCGATCCTGTAATAATGGGTAAAAAAAGTTCGTAGTACCGCCTTTAGGCGGCGCACAAACCGCCTAAAGGCGGAACTACGAACTTAAAATGCTCTTTCTTATGGCTTTACTGGGCTTTACCCGCAGACAGCCCCCTTACCCACCCTCAAGGGGGGATTTCATGCCGGACCCCGATCCTGTAATGATGGGTAAAAAAAGTTCGTAGTACCGCCTTTAGGCGGCGCACAAACCGCCTAAAGGCGGAACTACGAACTTAAAGGAATTAACCGGCCCGATATTCCCCCTTGAGGGGTGTTCTGACGGAAATGTAACTGAATTTTAATGAAAACACCCCCCTTCGCCCCCCTCAAGGGGGGATTTTGTGCGCCGCCTAAAGGCGGAACTACGAACTTAAAGAAATTAGCCCCCGATATTCCCCCCTTGAGGGGGCAGGGGGGTGTTTCTATGCCATTTATTTGATATACCAGAGAAAACACCCCCCTTCGCTCCTCTCAAGGGGGGATTTTGTGCGCCGCCTAAAGGCGGAACTACGAACTTAAAGAAATTAGCCCCCGATATTCCCCCCTTGAGGGCAGGGGGGTGTTTCTATGCCATTTATTTGATATACCAGAGAAAACACCCCCCTTCGCCCCCCTCAAGGGGGGATTTTGTACGCCGCCTAAAGGCGGTACTACGAACTTAAAGGAATTAACCGGCCCGATATTCCCCCTTGAGGGTGTTCTGACGGAAATGTAACTTAATTTTAATGAAAACACCTCCCTGCGCCCTCAAGGGGGGATTTTGTGCGCCGCCTAAAGGCGGTACTACGAACTTAAAGGAATTAGCCCCCGATATTCCCCCCTTGAGGGGGGCAGGGGGGTGTTTTTTCAGGCAGTTACACCCTCAGATGGGGAAAATTCCCATCTCCTGAAAGTTCGTAGTACCGCCTTTAGGCGGTTTGTGCGCGTGGTACATCCGCCGCCTGAAGCCGAGGGATCAATCCCTCAAGGGGGATTTCAGCCGGACCCCGATCCTGTAATAATGGGTAAAAAAAGTTCGTAGTACCGCCTTTAGGCGGCGCACAAACCGCCTAAAGGCGGAACTACGAACTTAAAGAACCGGCCCGATATTCTCCCTTGAGGGGCTGACGGAAATGTAACTGAATTTTAATGAAAACACCCCCTTCGCCCCCCTCAAGGGGGGATTTTGTGCGCCGCCTAAAGGCGGTACTACGAACTTAAAGAAATTAGCCCCCCTTGAGGGGGGCAGGAGGGTGTTTTTTCAGGCAGTTACACCCTCAGATGGGGAAAATTCCCATCTCCTGAAAGTTCGTAGTACCGCCTTTAGGCGGTTTGTGCGTGGTACATCCGCCTGAAGCCGAGGGATCAATCCCCTCAAGGGGGATTTCAGCCGGACCCGATCCTGTAATAATGGGTAAAAAAAGTTCGTAGTACCGCCTTTAGGCGGCGCACAAACCGCCTAAAGGCGGAACTACGAACTTAAAGGAATTAACAGGCCCGATATTCCCCCTTGAGGGGGGCTGACGGAAATGTAACTGAATTTTAATGAAAAAACACTTCAATGCGTTTCTCATTCATGAAATAAAAGTATTCATCAACTCACTGATTTTGCTGCTTATCTTACAAAAGCCGTTCACCCGTCCGGTGAATGACCTCTTAAAAAAAGATTTAAAAAATCAGATGATTAAAGAACTCTTTATGTTTTGCGAATGAGAAGCAGATAATTCTTATAACTATCTGATAAATATGAATTAAAAATACATATGGGGAGCGTCACATGAAAATCCACTTTACAGCTATTCATTATAACACAGCAAGTTATAAGACGGGTTTTTATGTGACAGCTCCCATATGTAAAAAAGTTTTTCTGATATGATTCTGATTCTTTAAAACCTGAGATGAGCGATTCTTAAAAAAAAGATTTATTATCGACGCTGTTTTCCGCGGCGGAAAATGTCACAGCAACCACGGAAAATCCCTTAGAACCCGGCAGGCATCCGGAATGATTATAATATCTTGTTATTACTGAGAAAATCAAAAAATAAATATTTTATTTCTGATTTTCAAATTCAACTTCTGTCACAACCATCAAATGGTCTGATAAATCGGATTTTATAATTTTTGAATTTGAGAACTCTCTGATTCTCTTACCGATTATCCAGTCAATAAGTCTGTCAGGTTTTTCTGACGGAAATGTATAAGCGTCTTTTTCTTCCAGATAGGAAACAAATTCTTTTTCACTGAAAAGAAATGACATAGCATTTTTCCCGTTTTCAGAAGCTTGGGATTTAGGCAGACCTGACGGAGTTGAATTGAAATCTCCGAGAGCGATTACCGGAAACTTTATTTCAGAACACATTTCAGCCAGAATTTCAGCACATCGGACACGAGTTGCTTCATTCCGATGTTCAAAATGAATTCCGAAAATACCGACCGGACCGGACGGCAGTTCCAGTTCACAGGAAAACGCATCATGGTTTCCTGCAAAAATATCTTCAAGTTCGGAATATGGCTGAAAGTCAATAAACTTTTCATTTTGAATCGGATACCTGCTTAATATTGCATTTCCGAAGCACAGACGGTAAAACGGGAATGAAACAACTATATTCTTCTGCTCCAAAATATAAGGGTATCCGCATTTTTTGCCGATATATTCTGTCTGGTTAATATTGAAACTCCAGGCAGACGAAAAATCAGTTTCATTCAATACTATCATATCAGGACGTTCGTTTTTTATCTGTTCGGCAATCTTATCAAGGTGTTCAAGCAGCTCCTTTTCAGTCTTATGACTCCGGTTTTTTGCACCGTACTTTCCACCCCTGCCGTGGGCAATATTGTAAGAAGCAACTTTCAACTTGCCGGTTTCAGAAGTATTTTTTTCTGTTATATTTTCTTTGAACGAATAAACTGAAAGAGGAGTATTTACGGCTCTGATTCTTGAAACCGAATACCAACTGAAAACAATCGCTAATATTCCTCCGGCTATCAAAGCTGATATTTTAAGAAATTCCATTATGATTAACCCGTTATCTTAATTAATATGCTGTGAATCCGACTGATCCTGATCTTAGGGAGAAAAAAATAAGTGTTACTACATCATGACTTTCACGCCGTATCAATTTTTTTTTGCGTTCTTTTCATAATAAATAATAATAACTACTACTACACCACTTTTTAAGTTCGTCC
>JAUCGG010000307.1 GCA_030378015.1 Desulfococcaceae bacterium HSG8 | reverse complement strand
AATCAGTAATATAAGAGTAGAAAGTGTAATTTCCAACAACTGGAAATCAAGTGTCCGGGAGCCGGAAATATCGTCGGATAATACATTGTTATTACAACAAATATAATTTATGCCCTATTTTGTTCACACTCTTTTAATTTTCCCCGGAATGACGGGTAATATGCTGTCATTCCGGGGAAAATCGGAAAACGGATGTTTTAACCCGGAATCCACTGTTGCAAAAGTTTTCGATTACTGAATTTCAGCAGATCTGAAACTTTCCGGAATCCATTGTTTGCAGAAGTTTCCGATCTGCTGAGTTTCAGTAGTCGAAAAGTTTAAAGGTTAAAACTGGCATCCTTCATTTGTCACTTTACACTTTACTGTAGAACAATTTTTCAAATTGTTTTAAACAATTTGAAAAATTGTTCTGCAGCCAGCAGATCGAAAAGTTTCAGGTAAACCTTGGTACAACAGTGGATTCCGGGTTAAAATTAAAAAACATCCGTTTTTTAATTTTCCCCGGAATGACGGGTAATATGCTGTCATTCCGGGGAAAATCGGAAAACGGATGTTTTCCGGTTTTAACCCGGAATCCGCTGTTGCAAAAGTTTTCGATTACTGAATTTCAGCAGATCTGAAACTTTCCGGAATCCATTGTTTGCAGAAGTTTCCGATCTGCTGAGTTTCAGTAGTCGAAAAGTTTAAAGGCTAAACTCAGGAGGAAATCACCGAAAAGCTGAATTTCCGGGTATCGTAGTCCCTGATCTCTCCCTTGTCATCCCGGATAAAGTTACGCTCCAGGAAGGTTATCCTCTTTTTTTTCTCAAACAGGACAATGGAAGACGAACGGGTCCCGTAGCTTTCGCTGGTGACAAAAAGAGGGGAAAGGAGCTTTTCCCACTCATGGCCTACACCTGTATCGGGCAACTGGTCATCCGGGGGATACTCCTGGTTTCCGATGGTATCAAGAAGCTCTTCAAAACTGACTTTTTCCTTTGCAAACAGATTTCGAAGCTCGTCTTTGCCCTTTTCAACTTTGGGCCACGGGGTATTAAGAAGGTGATTGCTCAGGCCGTACAGGCCGTATTTTATCCGGTAAATATTATTCCCCTTGTTTGAATAATAGAACAGCCCTGAGTGGTCCCCGACCAGCAGATTGAATCCGTTGTATTTGTGCCCGATGCTTCTGACAAGTTCAAGATAATCCTGGGGAGATTTTCTCCCCACAAGAAACGCGCTTACAAGAAGCCCGCGAGACGGAGCATTCTTTTTCAACGATCCCCTTTCCCTGAAATTGGTAACCGCGGCCAGGCGGCCGCTCAGGGTAACGCCCAGCCAAGATCCTTTGCTCCTGAGATCCCTGCCCCCGAGGATATAGGGATTATCATCCCAGAAGCCAAGCGGTTCCGTAGGACGGTCATAGTATTCATCCCTGTTTGCGGCAAGCATCAGCCGATAAAAGGTGACTGAGCACGAATATAAGATGAAAAAAAAAGTGCTCATAGTGGAAGACGAATCGGATATGGTAATTTTTCTCTCTACCCTTCTGAACACCCGGGGGTTTGAACCGATGGTTGCCAGAAGCGGAGCGGACGGGGGCTTCCACCCGTGATGAGATATCCATGCCATAATGCCACCGGCCCAGCTTGCTTATCACTAATCCATGTAGATGAATGAAAAGGAAGCATCTGACCTCCACTCCACTCCGTTGCGGATGCTTCCTGTACCAGAGCCTGCTTGCCTGCCTTACTGCTGACCTGGGGAAATCACGAGCCGGAGCCCGAAGTAATTTTATTCAAAAACCCGTAGCTTTTTTGTGTCGGGTAGCCGGGGGATGTTACCATCCCCAAGCCCCCTAAGAACCGTACAAGCAAGTTTCCCCGCATACGGCTCAGGCATTGATAAGACGCCGTGAAGCATCCGGCGGCAATCCTCTTGCCGAGTGAGTCTGCTCATGGCAGGTCAGGTGAAGCAATGTCAGATTTTCCGTTCCGTCGTTGCCGCCCTCCGACTTCGGAATTATGTGATGAATGTCCCACAATTCTCCGTCGCCGTCAGGCGGAAGCTGACATATCGGACAGATGCCGTGCTGTCTCATCCACATTCCGCTCCGTTTCGACCTGACGTTTCTTTCGTGCTTTTTCTTCTCACGTTCTGTGAAGTAGTCGCACCACTCAGGGTCATACGGATTGGCATCTGCTCTGATCTTTATGTGTCTTCGTACAGGAATGTCATTCATTTTCGTGAGCCTGTCATTCCCGCCCTTTTCCCTGAACACCCATTTTCTGCTCCCTTCGCATTGGAAATATTTCGATTTTATCCACTTCAGGGATTTGTTCGGGTGTCTTCTTTTAGCCCACTGCCAGGTCATCTCCCATATGTCATGGTCGGTTTTGCCGAATGTTTTCTTGCTGACAACGTGCCGGTTGTAATTTGCCCATCCTCTTATTATCGGGTTGAGGAGTCTTATCAGAATGTCTGTCTTTGCGGTTTTCCTCGCTCCGACTTTTTCCCTGATTTTCTCTTTCACCGATCTCACAGAGGATTTCGCCGGTCTTGTTCTCATTTTTCCGCTGATTTTCCGTATGTTGAATCCCAAAAAGTCAAATCAGTCGTTTATGTGACTGATCTTTGTCTTTTCCTCGGACAGTTCGAGACCTCTTTCTGCGAGAAATTCGCTGACGAGAGGTTTCACCTCATTTTCAAGGAGTTCCTCAGTCTCCCCGGTGATAATGAAGTCGTCCGCATATCTGACAAAATGCACCTTATGACGTTTCTCAAAGTTTTCTTCAAGAATTTTCTGCAATCCGTCAAGTGCCATGTTTGCCGGTGTCGGCGATATAATTCCGCCCTGCGGAGTTCCTGCCTCTGTCGAACTGAACATACCTCTTTCCATATAACCGGATTTCAGCCATTGTTCCAGCTTCGTTCTGTTCACAGGTGTGTTTTCCGTCATCCGCTTATGACTGATGTTGTCGAAGCATCCTTTTATGTCCGCCTCGAGTATCCACTTTGCGCTTCCTTTCAGTCGCAATGCGTTATAGCACGCTTCGATTGCATCGTGTACTGATCTCTTCCTGCGAAATCCGTATGAGTGCAAATCGGCCGTGCATTCGGCTATCGGATCGAGCGCCATGAGTTCCAGTGCCTGTTCGGCTCTGTCTCTCATGGTCGGAATTCCGAGCGGACGTTTTTTCCCGTTTTTCTTCGGGATATACGTCCGTTTCAACGGTTTCGGCTTGTAGCCCCGACAGTTGAGCTTCCGGGCTTCCTGCCACTTTTCCGCCGGTGTTTCCAGCTTTACGCCGTCAACTCCTGCGGTCTTCTTCCCCCGGTTCGAGGTCACCCGTCTCACCGCCAGCAATTTGGCGGCTTCCGAGCGGACAAGGAGACGGCGAAGCCCACGAGTGCGCTTCTCATCCCCTGTCTTTGCTGCCTTCACGATACGAGCCTGTAATCGGGTTACCATTTCGGCCACATCCTTCCATTTTATGGAAAACCGGCGGTCGGAATCGCTCACAGCGCCGTCAGCGGTGATTCCGCTGTCTGTCCGTGCAACCATGACGAATCCTTTCCGAACCTTTTTCGTGATTCAGCACCTGTCGGAAGTCTGCACCTTTTCAGGTCACGGCAGATTCCGAACCGTTATCCGTCTCATTACAAAACGGCATTCGCTTTTTCCGACATCCCCTACCCGCATCCCCGTAGGCGTTCCTTGCGGTTCGCTTTCCCCGAAGGGAGGGATGCGGGCTTACCGTGTTCCGCTGATTCAACCAAACGACTTAGCGCCTGCCAATCCGCCGGGGGAGTTATCGGCTGTGCAGGACGAAAGCGGACCGCCCTGTCCGTACCCCTCACCTTTTGGTCCGAGCCTTTCAGCATCTTTGGCTCGTCTTCATTGACGACAGTTAAAGCAGTTCAAATATTTTACGCATATCGTTCTTCTTAGCTCCCGCTCCGGACTGATGCTTCCAGAGTTGAACTCCCCTCACGGTTCGTTCTTCTGAATCTTGCGATTCAAGGGATTCATTGTCCCCCCGGGCTCTCGCACAAACCCGTTACCGGGGATGCACGCCGGGGTAAGAAACTTCCGACAGCACGGAAGGTTGAATTACCGTCTCAGACGGTATCAACAATTAAATCAGCGACTTTGCACGTCGCACCCGCTCCATTGATGGGTTATGTGGCTAATCCAGATACTTGGAATGTATATTTTCAATCGTTCCGTCTTCTTTCATTTTTTTTAATGCATCATCAAACTGGCGAATCAGTTCTTCCTTGTTTTTAATT
>JAUCGG010000306.1 GCA_030378015.1 Desulfococcaceae bacterium HSG8 | reverse complement strand
CTTGTTCCCAAACTCCGTCTGGGAACACACCTGAGTGCAAACTTTGTTTACATATACCTGATATTTAACGTAAAACCAGAGTTTTTGCGGGCAATCGCGTTCCCAAACGGAGTTTGGTAACTGACCGACGACGAGTTTCACCTAGTACACCGATTCGTAAATTCCTCCCCCCTTTTTTAAAGGGGGGCCGGGGGGGATTTCTGCCGTAACACCTTTTTTTAGCAACGTAAAATCCCCCGGCCCCCTTTAGAAAGGGGGGGACGAACTTAAAAAGTGCTGTACTAGGTGATTTCCGAAAAAGAATATACCCGGGGCCAGTTTGTAGTTCCGCCTTTAGGCGGCATAACACCGCCTGAAGGCGGAACTGCAAACTTCGATCTGGTATGTTTTTTATTGGAAATCACCTAACACTTTTAAGGTGCTTCAGCCGGGGATTGGTCCCTCGGCTTTGTTTTTATGAATATCTGTTCATATGCTTCTATTGAATTTGTGATCAACTATCTGGCATTTATGACAAAATTATGTCTTATGATCCGGAATCAGAACGCTATGGAAAATGATATTGATATTTCAGAGCAGTTACGTGGTTGTTTAACAGATATGCTTACTAATTACACTAATTACACAAAAAGAACAGAATTACAAGATGAAAGATGAAGGATGAAGGAGATCATTCTGGTTGGCAACCAGTTCATAGTGTATTTCCATACATGCGGGAACGGGTGTAATTAAAAGTGTCAGGTACTACACCACTTTATAAATACGTGACCCCCTGACAGGCTGATTTTACATAACCGGTCAGAGTCATAAGGGTCACGGACTTCCAAAGTGGTGTAGTACTCATCCTTGTTCCCAAACTCCGTCTGGGAACACACTTGCAGGCAGACTCTGTTTGCAGATACCTGTCATTTCATGCAAAACCGGAGTTTTGCGGGCAATCGCGTTCCCAAACGGAGTTTGGGAACGAGGCTGGTCAGCGGGGGATTTGTCAATCCTCCGCTAGCACTGGTTCACTTCAATGGAATTTTTCAGGAAATTGGCCGGATTTGCCTAAAAAAAACAGCCAGTTGCCGTTTTTTTTCGGTATGTATATCTAACAGGCTGATTTTACATGATTTCACATTAAATTGACCAGTTTACACTTTTTCTGACCGCAGAACAATTTTTCAAATTGTTCAGAACGATTTGAAAAATCGTTCTGCATTAAAGTGTAAACTGATAAATGACGGATGCCTTTGCAATTTGTGATTTGTAATTTATTTAAGTTGACGGAGGGGCGATGACAATGTAATTTGCATCCGGAACCGAAACCAGTAATCCATGACGAGGTAAAATTGAACAGAGACCAACTCATTGAAAAACTTCGACGCATTGAAGCGCTCTTTGCCGGAGCCACCACAAAAGGGGAACGAATTGCCGCGGCCAATGCCATAGAACGGATCCAGGAGCGATTGCAGAAGCTCCAGGAACGTGATAAGCCTATTGAATATAAATTTACCCTTGCCGACATGTGGTCAAGAAAACTTTTTATAGCCTTATTAAGACGTTATGGTATCACTCCCTATCGGTATCGCAGGCAGCGATATACCACTGTGATGGCCCGGATACCGGCCAGTTTTGTGGAAGAAACCGTATGGCCAGAATTCAAAGCATTGGATGAAACCCTCAGATCATATCTTGAAGAGGTTACAAGCCGTGTCATTACCGATGGGATATATGCCGACAACTCTGAAGCAGAAGTTCGGGAAGACCGGGAACAGAAAAGACTCCCTCAGACAGTCTGAAATGAGATAAAGCTCATAAAACCGGGATTTTCAATCGGTCATAAAGATAAAACACGGCTTTCCTGAATGTATTTTCAAGGTAAAAACATAGATTATACTTGCATTTAAAGCATTTTCGCAGTAATGATAACAGCTTTGACAGGGAATATAATCCGGGTGACCCGTTCCTAAAAATGATAACATATTTAAAAAATAGGTAAAATAAATGATTGAAACAGATATCCCCGGGTACCGGAAAATCCGGATTGCACACTTGGTGCTGGATTATAACGGCACACTTGCATGTGACGGGCAGGTGATCCCGGGGGTAAAAGAATGCCTGAGGTCTTTGGCAGAAGCCATTCAAATCCATGTACTGACAGCCGACACTTTCGGAAGCGCTGCTTCCCAACTGGAAGGCGTTCCATGTAAATTTTCCGTTATTCCTGTTGAAAATCAGGATATTGCTAAATTTGAATATGTCAAGGAACTCGGGCGCGGGCATACAGCATGTATAGGAAACGGACGCAATGACCGTCTGATGCTCAAAGAATCTGTGCTCGGTATTGCGGTTATCCTGGAAGAAGGCGTTGCGGCAGAAAGCCTGTTTGCGGCAGACATTGTTTTCAATAGCATCATATCTGCGCTGGAACTGTTTGCAAATCCGTTGCGCCTGACAGCAACATTGAGATGTTAATCCGTAGGGTGGGTGGAGCGAAGCGTAACCCACCGTTTGTTGGTGTCATGGTGGGTTACGCTTCGCTCCACCCACCCTACATTCCCGGGTTTTTTAAGGAAGGAGAAAAAGCGTGCTGAAATTAAAATCTGTTAATCTGAAAAAAGATAAGGTCGGAATACTGGTTATCCCTGTTTGTGAGGACAAGGACATACATGACAATCAGACAGTCAGTTCTCTTGCTAAAAAAGCACAAAAGATCAAAGGGTTCAAAGGGGAAAAAGATGATGAGCTGACGTTCTACGATCCGGATCAGGTGAATGCGGAGATCGTAACTTTCCTGGGACTTGGGAAACAGGGAAAACTGGATACCGAAGCCCTTCGTGCATTAGCGGGTAAGACCGTGAAAAAATGTATTCAGAAGGAGTTTTCCGATATACTGATCGCGGTTCCTTCGGAAAAGAAAACCAAATTGAAAACCGCGGATATTCTTGAAGTCATGCTGGAGGGAGCCTGTCTTGGAAATCATCTGTTTGATAAATATAAAAAGGAGAAGAAACTCAAGCTGCTGAAGCAGATCAACTTTCTTGTGACAGCCGAAACCGCGAAAAAATTCAGCAAACTGCCCTCACAGGTATCTGCAATATGTGAGGGAACAAAGCTTGCCAGGGAATGGGTTTCCATGCCCTCCAATGACAAACCTCCTGCACAGCTCGCAAAGATCATTGCCGAGCGAGCGGGAAAAGAGTCGCTGAAAGTTACTGTACTGGATGATAAGGAGATCAGGAAAAATAAATTCGGTGCAATGCTGGCGGTGGCAGCGGGCAGTCAGAACAGGCCGAGAATGGTGATCCTGGAATACCGTCCCAAAGGCGCGAAAAAGACCGTTGCGTTGGTCGGAAAGGGCATTACATTTGATTCCGGGGGGCTGAATCTGAAGCCCGGGGGATCTATGGCAGAAATGAAAATGGACATGGCCGGCGGAGCCGCTGTGGCAGGAACCCTGATCAGTGTGGCAAAGCTGAAGCCAAAGATGAATATTATCGGTGTTATTCCGCTGGTTGAAAATATGCCGTCAGGCAGCGCCACCCGGCCCGGGGATATCATAAAAACTTATGAAGGAAAAACCGTTGAAATCGGCAACACTGACGCTGAAGGCAGGCTGATCCTGGCTGATGCTATGGCTTACGCGGTCAAAAAGTACAAACCCGACACCATGATTGACCTGGCAACACTGACCGGGGCCTGTATTGTCGCGCTGGGGGAAAAGATCGCGGGGGTATTTTCTTCCAGTGACAAACTCGCTAATGCCATTATCTCGTCCGGCAAAAAGACATATGAACGCTGCTGGCATTTGCCCATGCCCGAAGATTATAAGGAATCGCTCAAGAGCGAATTTGCCGACACGAACAATATCAGTAAGGAAGGCGGCGGCGGATCAATCACCGCTGCCATTTTTCTGTCGGAATTTGTAGGGAAAACCCGGTGGGCGCACATTGATATCGCAGGGCCGGCTTATGTCAGAAAAGATGAGGCATACTGCGGGGCCGGCGGAACCGGGTTCGGTGTACGGCTGCTTTGTGATTTGATGGGGAAACTGTAATGACGTGATGCGTGAAACGTGATGCGTGAAACGTGAAACGTGAAACGTGAAACGTGAAACGTGATGCG
Organism: Desulfococcaceae bacterium HSG8; assembly: GCA_030378015.1. Classification (GTDB taxonomy): domain Bacteria; phylum Desulfobacterota; class Desulfobacteria; order Desulfobacterales; family 4be13; genus JAUCGG01. Next base: position 190 of record JAUCGG010000306.1, on the reverse strand, counting down.
TAATTTGTAATTCGTAATGTATGCTACTTGAAATATTCTCTTTACTTTGTTCAACCAGAAACCTGGGAACGCATCACATATTATATTACTTAAAGGTTGCTCGAAAATTTGTTTCTAAGCTGTAAATCATTGTCTGGCAAAGGTTCGGGAATCCTCGTTTATATAAGAGCCGATATTAATTGCTTTTTTT
>JAUCGG010000305.1 GCA_030378015.1 Desulfococcaceae bacterium HSG8 | reverse complement strand
ATGAGGAATATCTAAAAAAATAACTTACCAGCGGTTTTAAGGACCACTGATGAACACGGATCATTTTCAGTAAGGTATCTTGCTCTTACTCTTGTGCTCGGGCGCATTTACAACTTGGGGAGGGACGACTGAAAATAGCCCGGCAATTTATTGCCGGGGCGGATGTCCCCGTTTTTCAGTCCCGCAGGGACGACTGAAAAGCTTTTCAGTCGTCCCTACGGGACCTGATAATCCGGGGGACCTCACCCGGCAATGAATTGCCGGGCTGTTTTCAGAAGTCCCTCCGGGACTGAAAGTTACTCCCCCAACTTATAAATACGCCCCTTGTGCTCTTGCTCCTGCCTGATAAAGAGCAAGAGCAAGATTAAAATTAAGGTCAGACGGGCAGCGCGGGCAGATTATTTATTGGGATGCATTTGCAGAGGCTGATACTGTATGCGTAAGCTTCGCTACGCTCGCTTACGCTATGCCAAACTGAAAGTTTGGCACTCCGTTTTACTTTGTAATTGTTTTTATTAAAAAATTGTGATAAAGAACCGAAGATTGTTAATCGAATCCGCAATCTAAGGAGGATATAATGGGACTTCATGAAGGTAAAACTTTTTCAGAAAAACACGGGGCAGATGCAAAACCGGATATCGCAACCAGGGATGAAATTTTGAAATACGCAAAAAATAATGAACTTCCCTGCGCGCTTGCATTTCAGATTGCAGAAGATCTGGAAATCTCTGCATCCCTGGTCGGAAAAAATATTGATCTGCTGAATTTCAAACTGATCAAATGCCAACTGGGATTATTCGGTTATCCTAAAAAAAAAATTGTAAAAGCACGTCCCGACGCAGATGAGGAATTGAAAGCGGCAATTCGTGATGCACTCTCGGATAACAGACTTCCATGCAAAAAGGCATGGGAATTTGCCTCCCGATTCAAAATCCCCCGGACGGCTGTAAGCGGGGCCTGCGAAGCCATGAATATAAAAATAAAGCCGTGCCAGTTGGGGGCATTCTGATAATTAATACGGGGAAATCGAAAATCCCGTCCCTGACCAGGGACGGGATTTTTTATTTGGAGAACAGTGCCCAGGTTTGCCTAAGGTGATTTCCGGAAAAAAACATACCAGATCAAAGTTTGCAGTTCCGCCTTCAGGCGGCATAACACCGCCTGAAGGCGGAACTACAAACTGCACTTGGTATATTCTTTTCCGGAAATCACCTAAGTGCTCTGTTTCATAAATAATGTCCGGGTTAAAACGGAGGAGTGCAAAGCTTGCTTTGCGCCACTGCGGGATTCCCGCAAAGCAAGCTTTGCGTAGGAAATTCTCGTTCCCAGGCTCTGCCTAGGCTCTGCCTGGGAACGAGTAACATATTGAATTTTATGATCTGTAGATTTAACCTACTTTTTGGGAATGCTCCCGCAGCTCGGACGCTTCGCGTTCGACTGAACTCACGCCGAAATCAGATCATGTCAGCATATGGCGAGGACGCGAAGCGTCCTGTCTGCATTCCCACGCAAAGCTCGGGAACGAGCATTCCGCGTCCTGAACTTTTCGATCTGCTGATTATCAGTAGATGGGAGAAATGCTCGCCCGGCATTCGTTCGACGGCTCGACCGAGCTCGCCGAAGTCTGAACTCACGCCGGGAGCGGTTCAGTGCTTCTTCATCTACTGATTATCAATTGTGTCTTCTTTTTGCTCCGGAGGCAGGCGGATGATGAACTTGGCGCCTCTCCCGGGTTCGGATTCAACGGAGATTGTTCCTTTGTGGTTCGAGGTGATGATGAAATATGAAACCGAAAGCCCCAGACCTGTCCCGACGCCGACACGCTTTGTGGTATAAAACGGCTCGAAAACACGGGTGCGGATTTTTTCATTCATCCCCGGCCCGTTATCCTGAACCTCAATCTGAGCATATTTACCCTCCTTCTTTGTCCGCAGGGTGATCCGGGGGGGCTCTGTTTTTTCCTTTATTTCAGCCATTGCCTGGGCAGAGTTTTTTACAAGATTAAGGATGACCTGCTCAATCTCTGTAGAAATACAGGGAATATACGGGAGTTCCGGGTCATATTCCCGAATAATTTCAACATATCTGAAATCATATTTTTTCTTGAGATCATAATCGTTTGCGGCCAGTTCAATGGTATTATCAAGCAGGTTATTAATATCGGATGGCGACATATTGGTCTCACTCTGGCGGCTGAAATTGAGCATATTGGTCACGATCCGGGCAGCGCGGTTTCCCGCCTCCCTGATACCGTTCAGATATTTCAGAATACGTCTCTTTTCCAAATAGTTACAAACTGTCTCCAGATCGGTTCCGCACTCGCGGGCTGTGCTGATGTTCGCGCTGATCTCCGGGGACAGACGGCGAAGCGTATTCTGAACGCCTTGGAGAATTGCCCCCAGCGGGTTATTGATTTCATGTGCCATACCGGCAGCCAGTCCGCCTACTGACATCATTTTTTCAGTCTGTATCATCATCTCTTCAATCCGCACCCGGGAGGTAACATCATCAATCCGAATCACCGCGCCCTCCACACCGTCAGCAACCAGGGGATAGATCATAATATCCTCGAAACAGGTTTCGTCCTGTTTCCGTCGTATCTGCTTCTCTGCTTTATAAGGCTTCAGATCGGTTAACGACTTACGGAGCTGTTCCATATGATCTTCCATCTCCGGATAAACATCTGTAACAAAACGGTTCCGAACCTCTTCGCTCTCAATACCGACCGCTTTTTCCGCTGCCGCATTCCAGTGTGTAATCCTGCCCTTGTTATCCATTCCGATCACGATGGACGGCATGGCGTCAATGATATTTTTGATGTATCGCTGGCTCTTCCAAAGTTTTTTGTGAATTTTCTGCAATTCCTCGTTTTTACGGTAAAGCTCGGCGTAAGAGTTCCATATCTCCCCGACCATCCTGTTAATCGCCTGCTCAATCACGCTCCATTCATCAGCCCTGCCTAACTGTATGCGGGCATCCATATCTCCGTCCCCGATAAAATCCAGCCCCCGGCAAATAGACTCCATCGGTCTCCGAATATTCAATAAAAAGAAAATATAGGTGAATGCCCCGAACAGGACAATGACAACACCGGATAAAATATAAACAAACTGTATGGAGGATTTCATAACTCCCCTGGTCTCCTCCCGGATACGGTCAAATTTGTTTATAACCTTTTCATCCCCTTTTTTTATGGAACTGATGACGCCTGATTTAGCGATGTTCAACTCCGTCTGTCGCTTGTGGAATTCAGTAACTCCTTTATAAAAACTGATAATTGCATCTTTATAATCCGAAACACCCTCAAGCATCCTGTTTACACAATCTTCAGTTTCCGGGTCGGGAATGACAAATGCTCGGAGTCCCATATGCAGGTCTGCAAGTAATATGGTAATGGGATTGATATCCTTTTTTACATTAGCTCGGAGGGTTTCCAGGGCCGCAAAATAGAGATTGGCTCTGAGCAGGGTTTCTTTGTATGAAGGGAGCAAGTCATCGGCATGTTGTAAGCCGGAGATATCTTTTCCTTCAGCGGTAAGCAGGTTCATATTTTCGGAAATCATACTTTCCATACGTTCAAAACGGGTCATAAGATCAGCGTTTATTTTAAGGATTCTTTCTGAAATATCATTGATTACAGAACACTGTTCAAACAGGATACGTAGCTTTATCTCAAAATTTCGCAGGGCATTGTTCAGGTTTTCATCCGTACTCTGACCGGAGAGGCGGTTTATTTTCTTTAACAGGAGTTCACCCTCGGTTTTAAGTCGGTCTTCATTCTGATAAAAAGTGCTGATCAGCAGATTTGTCCTTTCAGATACGTCTGAGAATTCTCTTACAGACCGGGCATTATGAATGACCTGATTAACATCCCTGTCAATAATCTTGGCGGTCAGTTCCTCTATATCGCGGAAGGCCGGAACCATCACTAGGATGATAACCCCGAAGACAATAAAAATCATCACATTCAGGAAAAGGAGTTTGGTTGTTATACTTGTATTTAAATAAAGTAACTTGGAAAGTGGTTTCATGCCTGCTCCCTGACTCATAATTACCGGCGCGTATATTTTCTGTACAGACATGCAAGGTTTTCAAAAGCTCGCAGATCTTAGGGATATTTTGCCCAGATAATATTACTATAAATCCCCGGTCAGAGTTTTCCGGGGGTTGCAAAGAAAAATATGATCCTTTAGCAGAATTACAGTAAAGAAACAAGGCGGTGCTCTTCCGCTAATACTTTGATAATAAATAATTCAATAATTACAAAGATTTGAAATATACCGAATTTTATTCCGAAAGG
>JAUCGG010000304.1 GCA_030378015.1 Desulfococcaceae bacterium HSG8 | reverse complement strand
ATCTCCCGGAGTCCCGCAGGGACGACTGAATCAGTCGTCCCTGCGCAGCCCGGCAATGAATTGCCGGTCTATTCCCGGATGTCCCTCCGGGACAGGAAAGTGCCTCCCCAAAATCCGTTATAATCAGTATTTTTCAATCTTTTCAATACCAATTGAGAACTTTCTACTGTCCAGTCCTTATGTTGTTAAGCTGATATTAAATTTGTCAGAAGCGACCAAGACAGAACATGCGGATTTCGCCACGGAGGCAGGGTTTATCCTGAGTTCACCGGACAGTACGGTGTGATCCGGGATGTGCATTTTGAAAAGAAAATGATGTGCCAGTATCAGCATTTTGCCACAGGTGAAAAAGAGCCAGGCGGGTGGGTCAGGTGAGGATGACTGGAAAGATGAGATATGTCCCGATCCGAAAACATTTAAAATACCGGATAGGAAAGGACGAGTTTGTCCTGACTGGCGGTTATATTATAAGAAATTCTCAATCAAAATGCCATAAGGTGGGTTTTAACTTGTTAGTTCCCATATATTTTGTAGAGTTGAAAGATCAGGCAAAAAAATGATTAGCGATTATAAATCTCGTCAGTCATGAATTTTTTCAAAAATACAGATGTACTTTTTTATTTTTTATTTTATATTGCAATGAAAAAATCAGGGACCTTGTCATATTTATTGCCCCGCAGCCATCCGGTCATCAGATTTCTCAGGCGGATCCGCATACCGGGGAAAAGATTTTTTACCGGAATACCGTGTCCTGATTTCCCGTATTATCGCACCGGGCGCGGAACTCAGAAAAATATCTGTGATCAGGAGACGGGTGATCACATTTCTGACGGTTCTCTCCGAAGGAAGCACACGGGAGCGGGTGCGTATGAATATATCAAAGTGATCCCAGACCGAAGTGCGGAATCTGAGAGAAATCATCTGAAGAAGTCCCTGGGCAATTGCTCCGAGCATCACAAACCGCTCATAGGCATCCCAGCAGAGTCGGACCGAGGGGAGAGCTTCGGAAGAAGGTTCTTTCAGGTCTCTGTTTTTCTTCGGTCTCCGGGAATGGCGGGGCATAAGTTTCGACCAGAACCTGTAAGAGAAAGCACAGATCAGGTTTCTGAGTATGTCGAACATGACTTCGACCCGGATTCTCGTACAATACAGTTCAATAGCAGTCCGGGGATCCTGGTTCGGATCACTGCACATCAGAACTATGGGACCGTAACTTGTAACAGCAAGAACGAAGCGGATCAGGGATCCGGATGGTTTCCATATCAGATCGAAAGCGGCAATGGAAACTTCTTCAGCTTTTCCACAGACACAGCAGCGAACTGCTGTAAACAGATGACCGTAATCGAAAAGCTCCGCCACTTTTACCTCCTGTCCGTATTTCCTGGGACGCCCCACAGGTCTTTTCCCTTCCGGTTTTTCAGCCGGAAAGCAGGCTTTACAGTTCTTCTTTGCCTTGATAATCAGGGTTATCACGGGCTTCCGGAATTCAACGGACCAGACAGAGGCAGCCATTATAAAGAGAGCACCGCCGGGGAAATAGGCATCAGGAACGAGAACACAGAGAATGCCGTGTCTCACGGCAAATTCAAGAGCCATATGAACAATCCGGGGTCCCATAGTCAGACGGTCGCCTTCTTCACCGCCCGGTTTCTGTCCTACATGGATGAACCCCTGATGGAGCTGCAGAGTCAGAGGAGTAGCGAAAGGAGCAGTGAGGGAACCGGTCAGCAGACCGACGGCTCCCCGGCAGTGCCCCCGGAACCGGGAGGGTTTGGTCTGAGTCTCAGATTCCTGCTTTATGGTCACCACTCCGGGCATACGGCGTCCGTCTTTCGGAACAAAGGTGTGATCGCCGAGCATGACCGCACGGCCCTGAACTCTGACCGTCTCATTCTGAGCAAGAACAAAGCTGCCCCGGAAGAATGTGAGCCCTTCAAGGGAAAATGCGGAAGACCGGAAGAAACTGAGAAGTGCGTGATATCCGTTTTCTCTTATCCCCCAGAACCGTGCAAAGGACGATATGCCTATGATTTCATCAGCGCCCATAAATCCCAGTACAATCATACAGAACAGCAGCCAGGTGCTGTTGCGGGAAAAGGCTTCACGGAAAGAATACAGTGCCTTATATATATAGGTGAGCATACGGACCTCCTTTTTAATAAGGTTTTCAGTAAGGTCTGTATACTCTTTTTTAAAAATTCTGTACACAGAAAGTTATTTACTGACTTCTGAGATCAGACTTATTATTTATTTACACATTGCAAGTAAAGAACTTGTGACTGACGGATTATAACTTAAGTAATGACTAATTAAGAACTCGTGACTGACGAGATAAATATAAAAAAGCATTTGCTTGCAACAAGAAACATCCTCATTTTCAGGCAATTGACAATGAACTTAATCTTCGTTTTTTCAGAGCTTATGGTGTCCGAATTGACTTACAGGCAAGAATTATTTTTGTTTAGATAATATGTTATAAAGTGACGGCGCTGCGGACAGGAAGCTGTTTCCCAATTGGAAAAAAGGAAACAACTTGTTTCCCAAATTCCATGGGGCCATACTATTTTGCTTATGCAGCGTCTGAAAGATCATGCCATCAGGTTCTGGCATATGAGGGAAACCATTAAAAATGGCTGAAGCCTGCATACTCTTGCCTTGTTGAATCAAGGTCGGACCATGTTTTTCAAAAATCCGAAAAAAATGCAAAAAGGCTTTGACAGCAGAATCTTATTCATGACAGTCTGTATAAATGGAAATGGGCTGAAATTTTCAGTCGGTTGCAAAGAGGTGATGGAAAAATGGCACTTTCTGTGTGCAATGGCTGACATGCAATAAATCACAGTACCCGGTCTGAAAATTTTTCGGATGCTCCCTTAAGCGATTTACGGCCAATATGATAAAAATGTATATTATCTGGATTACGGTCAGTATGATGAAAATGCATGGCATCCGATATGAACGGTGACACAAATATGGAAAAAAAGGAGTAAAGATGAAAAATGGTCTGAGATGTATTATAATTCTGGGTATAGTTGCCGTAATCTGTTTCTGCGTCGGTTGTGGGGATGACGATGATGAAAGCAAAGGGGATACCAAACCTGTCACATTAAAAGATGGCGTATTTCTTGATGCTGCCGCTGTGGAGGGATTGAGATATGAAACTGCCAGTCAGTCGGGTGTAACTGATTCCGAAGGCACATTCAGATATCAGGAAGGCGAAACTGTCGAATTTTCAATCAGTGAAACTGTCATTCTGGGGCAGGCTCCGGCTGAACCGGTAATGACTCCTGTTGATCTGGTCGGAAGAGCAACCTATGAAACGCACCCGACAGTTACCAATATATGCAGATTTCTACAAACACTGGATGACGACAGTAACCCGGAAAACGGCATCTCTGTCACAGAAACATCAGGAAACTATGCGGAGGGCATAACTATCCGTTTTGATCTGAGCATAACGGAATTTGAAGAAGACTCTTCTGTGCGACAGATGACGGGTTCCATGGCAAGGTCTCTGGTTTCCGTTGCCGAAGCGCAGGAACATATGAAACATACTTTGCTGGCTGATACAGAAAATCCTTATGTTCTTAAATATGTCGTTTTCGAAGAGCCGGACAGAATTCAGGTTTCCGAAGAAGATTTATGCATAGAGGGCTTCGGGGTCGGTGATAAAATATCCGTGAGCAGAACCGCTGATGGCAGAAATGACGGCGATTACACTGTAAAAAAAATCTCCGCTGAGAGGTTTGCGGTCTATGTCTGGACAGAAATCAGAGTGGAAGAAAACACGATTGTATCACAAGGTATGTCAAACAGCGTCAGTATTAAGTTAACGGAGGGACTGTCTGAGACACTGACAGCATCAGCATATTAAAGCAGAAAGGGTGTAATTCAAGACTGTCGGTAAAAAATTTGGCAGAAGTATAACCTGTTGATATTTATAATTACAACTTATTGAAAATCAGTCCAACCGACAGCCGTGAATTACACCCAAGCAGAAATTGTTCAAAGCGATTCCGCTTACAAAAATATAACCATCAGTTGCAGCGGGTGCGGCATGAACTCGCTGATTTGATTGTCAGTTCCGTTTCTCATTAATGAGAAACGGAAGTCTGACCCGTCTCATGTTGCTGACGGTTTCTTACTCTGAGTTGGCTCAGGCTGGTGTTTAAATGTTCTATATTCTTAAATGTTGCCCGAAATTTTAATCCTAATCTGTAAACCCTTGTCTGGCAGGCGTTTACCGATTCGCCATCTTATAAGAACCGATTTTAATTTGTTTTTATAACTATTCGGATCTGCTAT
>JAUCGG010000059.1 GCA_030378015.1 Desulfococcaceae bacterium HSG8 | reverse complement strand
TCGCTGCCTTCATGGCCGCCTGACCTTCCTGTACGTTCCCCGCGGCAGCATCAGACGCCTGTGCAACATTCATGGCGCTGGAAAAAAGGCAGCACCACCCGATAATACGCCCGATAATACATTGTTATTACAACAAATATATTTTATGCCCTATTTTGGTCACACTCAAATCACTTGACAATATTTAAAACAGGCTTTATTTACTGAGCAGTGAAAAGTAATTAAGCCTGATGAACGCACTTCCGAAGTTATAAAAATTTCGGAAAATTGCAATTTATTTAAAGGAGAAAAAAATGTCGATAGAACTGAAACAGACCATAAAGGAACTTCATCTGAAACTGAAACAGTTAAAGGACTGCCTTTGACTTACCTGCCAAAAAAAATCGGTTACAGGAACTGGAGTTACTTATTGCCAAAGACGGTTTCTGGGACAATCCTGAAAAGACCAAATACGTTCTGAAAGAACGCACATCCCTGTCTGATAAAATCGAAAACTTTCAGAAGCTTGTCAATGAGCTTGAAGAAAGTGAAATCCTTTTGGAACTCGCCATAGAAGAATCTGACCCGGAAACAACAGAGGAAGTTTCCCATCAGGTTAAGGGCATTGAAACGCGAATAGACCGGTTTTCCCTTGACACCATGCTGGACGGTGAAGATGATGGAAACAATGCCATTATCTCTATTAATGCAGGAGCTGGCGGGACAGAGGCCCAGGACTGGGCAGAAATGCTCTTCAGGATGTACACCCGCTGGGTTGAACGGAAAGGGTTTAAGAGCGATATCATTGATCTGCAGCCAGGTGATGAAGCGGGAATCAAAAATGTTACGTTCACATCAAACGGGAAATATGCCTTCGGGTATCTGAGATCAGAGATAGGGGTACACCGTCTGGTAAGAATTTCACCGTTTAATGCCAATGGAAAACGGCATACATCCTTTGCGTCAGTCTTTGTTTATCCTGAAGTTGATAACCAGATCGTGATTGATATTGAAGAGAAAGACCTGCGTATTGACGTGTACAGAGCCAGCGGTGCAGGCGGACAGCATGTGAACAAAACAAGCAGCGCGGTTCGTATCACCCATCTCCCCACCGGGATCGTCGTGCAGTGCCAGCAGGAAAAATCCCAGCACAGGAATAAGGATATGGCAATGAAGGTGCTGAATGCCAGGCTGTACCAGCATGAAAAACACAAGCTGGATGAGAAATGGCAGGAAATGCACGAAAGCAAGGACGAAATCGCTTGGGGAAGTCAGATCCGATCCTATGTCCTCCATCCTTACCAGATGGTCAAGGACCACCGGATAAACCTTGATATCGGAAATGTCAATGATGTGCTTGACGGGGGAATTGATCCGTTCATAGAAGGGGTGCTGCTTTCGAGGAAGCGCGAGTGAAGCAATTTACGATTTACGATTTACGATTGCCAAACTCGTAAATTGCGAATCGTAAATTGCGAATCGTAAATCACAAATCATAAATCGTAAATCGTAAATCATAAATCGTAAATCATAAATGCTTAATCCAATTGATATAATAAAAGAATTTTATAAACAGAATTCCAAAGCATACCGGATCCTTGTTCGGCATGGCGAACTGGTTGCCAGAAAGGCCCTGGATGTTGCCCGCGGGGTTTCCCATCTCAATCCTGATCTTATTTTGATTGAAGAAGCAGCCATGTTGCATGATATCGGAATGTTCATGACAGATACGCCTTCGCTGGGATGTTTCGGTGAGCATATGTATGTCTGTCACGGGTACCTGGGGCGAGTACTCCTTGAAAGAAAAGGGCTGTCAGAACACGCTATGGTCTGTGAGCGTCATGTCGGCGTCGGTATTACTGTCGAAGATATCAGGAAACAGCACCTTCCTCTCCCGCTTTATGATATGGTTCCGGTTTCAATAGAAGAGCAGATCGTATGCTACGCTGATAAATTCTTTTCCAAAAACAGCGAAAAAGAAAAATCGGTTGAAAAAATCACGAACCGTCTGGCTTTATACGGTCATGACAAGGTGATGAAATTTCAATCATGGGCAGATATGTTCGGAGAATAATATGGTTTCAGATAACCTGGAAAAAGCCCTTTGTTTCTATTTTATAACAGATGACAGCGCGCCTGCCTGTCCCCCGATCAAACAGGTAAAGATCGCCATAAATGCCGGAGCAACAATGGTTCAGTATCGTAACAAATCGTTCTCCTCGCGTTTCATAGGAGAAGCCACAGGCATCAGGGACTTGTGCAGGCGTCACGGGATTCCTTTTATTATTAATGACAATATTTCTCTTGCAAGGACAGTCATGGCGGACGGTGTTCACCTGGGGCAGGAAGATGATCATCCTGAAATTGCCAGAAATCTTTTAGGTTCCCAGGCAATCATCGGCATGTCAGTATCTGATATGGAGGAACTGGAAAATACGGACCTGTCCCACTGTAGCTATATAGGCACGGGCGCGGTGTTTCCCACTGATACCAAAGACAATAAAAAGGTGTGCGGCCTTCCCGGTCTTGAAGCGGTGATCCGCCAGTCTCCTGTTCCAGTGGTCGCCATCGGCGGCATCAGCAGCACAAACGCATCATCCTGTTTTGAATGCGGTGCGGCAGGGGTTGCTGTGATAAGTTTCATCTCACGAGCTGATAATCCGCTTGCAAACGCACTGGCGTTCGGTTCAGCCTGCGGGTGCGAAAAGCGGGATGCCTGAGTTTTCCAATAGATAAAAGTCTCATTTTCACTGCGAAGAGAAGTTTAACTTTACATTCAACATAAATATGCATTAGCTAATATTTTTTTCAACCTGACGTTTTTCGCCGCTGACGCTCTGAAAAACGCAGATTAAACAGTTGTTGTACGAGCTTTTCGCCGGAAGATGGAGCGGAACCCATCTCCGCCTATAAGAGTCAGGAGGTGTAAAAATGGAATTCAATTATGATCCCTTAAAAACAGTTCAGGCTGTCGCCCTTTTTTTAAAATTGAATAAGCAGCCTATGAAATATATGAAACTGATCAAGTTGCTTTATCTCGCAGATCGGATAGCTTTGGACAGGATGGATGATACTATCACCGGAGATAATTATGTTTCAATGGATCACGGCCCGGTTCTGAGTAAAGTATATGACCTGATTAATCACGGCCCCTTATATGATAAAGATAATCCCTGGTTCAAATATATTTCGCCTCCCCAAAAATATTGTGTTGAGTTATGTGATGATCCGGGGAATGACGAACTTTGCGAAGAGGAAGAAAAAATTATCGAGGGAGTTTATAAAATATTCGGACACATAAATGTATGGGAATTATCGAATCTGACCCATTTCATCCCTGAATGGCGGAACCCGCACGGAAGTGCGATTCCGATTCGCATTGATGACATTCTTCGGGAACTGGGGAAAAACGAAGATGACATAAAAGCTATTCGGAGGGATATGGTTAAAGAAAACTATTTTGATATGATGCTTGCAAGCTGAACCGGAGAAATATCTGAAATGTCAAACGGGTTAAATGTCGGCGATGCTTTTTTGCTATCTACTCCGCCCAACGATAAGCATTTGTTTGTAGTTATTGCTCCCACTCAGAGCGGAAAATACCTTCTGTGTGAATGTAACCTCCAAGCGTAATAATTCTGATACATCCTGTATTTTACAACAAGGTGATCATCCTTTTATCAGGCATGATTCCGTAATCAATTACAAAAAAGCACGCGAAGTTGATCCTGCTGTAATTCAGAATCAGATTAACAGAGGTAATTGCATACAATATCAATCTGTTTCATCAACAGTGCTGAACAGAATTCAGCAGGGAGGAATAACTTCGACAAGGCTAAAGAATAAATACAGAAATTATCTCAACTCGTTTCTAAACAGTCCTTGAAAGATAGCGGGCTAAACCTGCCGTTGCTCGTGTCAAGATAAATCCAGATCGTTGGGATCGGGCGTAAGCCCTTGAAATTCGATAATGTTACCCGGTGGGTGATCGGGGTAGCGAGACAATAATATAAAAACATATCCGGTTCCGAAGCAGGGTGAAGCCTGGCCCGTCGGTCGGATAACAACAACGGTTGGTTGCACTTCGCTCCACCCTACTATGATTCTATGAAAGCTATGATACTCGCCGCAGGTTTCGGTACGCGGCTCCTCCCGTTTACAAAAAAAACGCTTCAGGGGCCTGTCCTCTTTTATTTTATTAAAATTTTGCCGAAGTCCGATCTGTTCTCCGCACCAAAAAGTTGGCATCCTTCATTGTCACTTTACAATTTAATGCAGAACGATTTTTCAAATCGTTTTAAACAATTTGAAAAATTGTTCTACAGTCAGAAACTACTTTCAGCTTTTATGAAAGATGCCAACGGATGTTTTTTAATTTTAACCCGGAATTCATTGTTTGCAAGGGGTTATCGGACAGTTTCCGATCTGCTGAAAATGCATATCATCCTGCCTGTTTGTGGTTTTGTTGCATAACTATTTAACTAAATAAATATCACTACTTGAATATTGGGTCAAACCTGTTGAACCAATATCAGATTGTTAAACTATGATATTCAAATCATCAATGGATTTAACCCACCACTTATGAAAAAGGAAAAGTTATGAAACGATTCGTGATGAGAGGGATTATCGGGAGTATTATCGGGTGGTGCTGCCTTTTTTCCAGCGCCATGAATGTTGCACAGGCGTCTGATGCTGCCGCGGGGAACGTACAGGAAGGTCAGGCGGCCATGAAGGCAGCGATTCGGTTTAACCGGCTTACTATGGAAGATGGCTTATCTTCCGGATTTGTGCAGGCGGTGTTGCAGGATAGCCAGGGATTTATATGGTTTGGGACGCGCGGCGGTCTGAATCGTTATGATGGCTATTCTATCACCGCCTATCATTATAATCCTCAGGATGCCAACAGTCTGAGCGGAGATTATGTGACGAGTCTGTATCAGGATTCCCGCGGAGCGATCTGGATCGGAACCTATGGCAGCGGTCTGAATCACTTTGACCCGCGCACTGAAACTTTTACCCGCTATCAGCACGATGAGGCCGATCCCGGTACGCTGCGCGGCGCGGTGGTTGATGCCATTTATGAAGATCGCCAAGGCACGATCTGGGCAGGAACCCGGCAGGGCGGCCTCAATCGCTTCGATCAAGACAGCCGGGCATTTACGCATTACCAGCCAATCCGGAACGATCCTCACAGCCTGGGCGGCGAGTATGTGACTTCCATCTATGAGGACGATGCCGGTCGTTTGTGGATCGGTACCTTGGGAGGCGGACTGAATCTGTTTCATCCGGAGAGTCAGAGCTTTACCCGCTATCAGCACGATCCCGCCGCCCCTGCGAGCCTGAGCCATAATGAGGTGACATCCGTAATTTCAGCAGGTGCGGGCTTGCTGTGGGTCGGCACATCGGGCGGAGGATTCAATCTGTTCGATCCGGACGCAGGAACCTTCACCCGCTTTACGACTGAGAATTCCGAATTGAGCGATAATCGGACCGTCGCGCTGCTCCTTGACAGTCAAAGCCTTCTGTGGATCGGAACGGAGTCAAAGGGACTGAATCGGTTCAACCCGAAAACAAACACCTTTGCGCTCTATCTGCCGGACCCGGCCAATCCCTACAGCATCAGCGGCGATTATGTGATGAAAATGATCGAAGACTCCGCCGGGATCATCTGGTTTGCCACGTTTGGCGACAGCGTGAGCAAGTTTGACCCCTTGAGTAATCGGTTCAGGCATTATTACCATGACGCGAACAACCCGAACAGTTTGAGTAATAACAGGATACTCTCGTTCCAGGAAGATGACGCGGGTATGTTATGGATTGGCACCGATGTCGGCGGATTGAATCGCTTTGACACTCGCACCGGCATCTTCACCCGCTATCCGTTCATTGACGGAAACTTGCCCGAGACCACAGATCCGCAGCGATTGAGTACGGACACGGTGACATGCATCGAGAAGGACAACGCGGGGCGTTTATGGCTTGGGACATGGAACGGAGGTCTCAATACGTTTGACCTGGCCGCGGAAACCTTCACATATTATCTTGCTGATGAAGATGATCCAAATGCCTTACATTCGAACACCGCTTTGTCCCTGCATTTCGATGGAGAGAGCATTCTCTGGATCGGCACGGATCGCAAAGGACTGACCAAATACGATCTGACCGCGGAAACCTTCACCCATTACCTCGCTGATGCGAACAATCCGAACAGCCTGAGCGACAATACGATCACGGATATTTATGAAGATGGTGAGGGTATATTGTGGCTGGCGACCCGTAACGGTCTGACCAGATTAGATCCATCCACGGAGACCTTCACGAAATACTTGCCTGATGAGAATGACCTGAGCAAGTTGAGCTATCCCTATGTGTGGAGAATCCATGAAGATGGCGATGGCGCTCTGTGGATCACAACACGCGGCGGCGGCCTGCATAAATTCGACCGTGCTACCGGGCAGTTCAATCGCTACCAAAAAGCGGATGGCTTACCCAGCAATACGCTCTATTGCATTTACGAGGATGGACAGGGTTGTTTGTGGCTCAGTACCACCAGCGGTTTAACGAAATTCGATCCGGCCACGGAAACCTTCCGAACTTACGATGTCCGGGATGGCCTTCAGGCCAATGAGTTTGGCTGGGGTGGTCTGAAAACCCGCAACGGCGAGATGCTCTTCGGCGGGGCGAACGGCTTTAATATGTTCCATCCTGCGACATTGCCGGAGAACACCACGCCCCCACCGCTTGTGCTGACTGAATTTCTGCTCTTCAACAAACCCGTTCCCATTGATCCTGAGGGTCTTTTGCCCCAAAAGATTCAGTATGTAACAAACATCGCCCTGTCTCCCGAAAATTCGGTGTTTGCGTTTGAATTTGCAGCGTTGAGCTATGCCAGTCCGGAGAAAAATCAGTTCGCCTACAAGCTGGAGGGGCTGGAACAGGAGTGGAACACTGTGGACAGCGCCCGGCGTTTTGCAGGCTATAACAGCCTCTCACCCGATGAGTACATATTTCGGGTGAAGGCTGCCAATAACGATGGCCTCTGGAATGATGAAGGACTGTCTCTGCATATCACTGTGCTGCCTGCATGGTGGCAAACATGGTGGTTTAAAATTGTGAGCGCCATCGCCTTGCTCGGACTGATCTTTATCGTCTATAAGGCACGAGTTGAAAGTATTGAGGCGCGTAACCGGAAGTTGGAACAGGAAGTCAGAGATCGCACCGCGGAACTCAGTAAAGCAATGGACGCGCTGTGGGGGGAAATGGAGCTTGCAAAAAGAATTCAGACGGTTCTGCTTCCGAAAAGTCCTGAAATATCCGGTTATGAGATTGCTGTAAGCATGGAGCCTTCCGAAGAAGTCGGCGGAGATTATTACGATATTATTTCTGTCGGAGAATATGACTGGATTGTTATCGGTGATGTTTCAGGGCACGGCGTAACCGCAGGGCTGGTGATGATGATGGTTCAGACTGCCATTCATACAGTGCTTCTGAATAATCCCGGAGTAGCCTCATCTAAATTGCTGGCCATTATCAATCGAACCTTATATCAAAACATCAAAAAAATGCATGAATACAAGCATATGACTATTGTGGTTCTGGCCGGCATGACCAATGGGGAGTGGACATTTTCGGGCCTGCATGAAGATATCCTGATATGGCGAGTAGAAACGGGGAAAGTGGAAGAAATCGAAACAAACGGCATGTGGATCGGGATGGAACCGGATATATCGGATATGCTGGTTACGGAAACCCTTTCACTGCATCCGGGAGACTGCATGGTCCTTTTTACGGACGGGATAACGGAAGCACGGGGGGAAGATGGCTCGCTTTTTGGAATCAGACCTCTTGTTGAAATTGTTGAAAGATCGGGTCATCTCTCAGTATCCGAACTCCATGCGGATGTGATTACTGCATTGGAACCTTATAAAAAATCCGATGATGTGACGCTGGTTGTAATCAAACGCAGCACAATTGAAAAAGGAGAAAAATCATGTCCGACGGGCGTATTTACAAGTCAGGGGAGTGATTTTCAGTCCCGGAGGGACGACTGAAAAGCTTTCAGTCGTCCCTCCGGGACTGCTCCCCAGGTTGTAAATGCGCCCATGTCCGACAACACTTAAATATTTTGAAATTACAGGAAAATGATTGGCATCCGGGAACACATGATCATGCAATTCAAGGCAAGGCACTATATCTCACGATCAGTGCAGCATGAGGAACAGTTGATTATGAGCGTTTCTGAGCAGGCCGGATGATTCTGAAGTATATCAGGTTTATAATTCTGCATGTTATGATAATATAATATCTGTCGGCCCGGAGTGCAAAGCTTGCTTTGCGGGTCGTGCCCGGACACACAAAGCAAGCTTTGCACTCCGGACAATCTTTTTGTTAAAGTCTGTATAGTCCCTGCTGAACACCCGATCTTATCGGCGAGTCAAGCCAGGCGACTCCGATGCTTACTAAAAACATATCATATCCGGTTCCGAGTCAGGGTGAAGCCTGACTCGCCGACCGGATAACAACAACGGTGGGTTGCGCTTCGCCCACCCCACTTAATAATTCTATGAAAGCTATGATACTCGCCGCAGGTTTCGGTACGCGGCTCCTCCCGTTTACAAAAAAAACGCCTAAGCCTTTGTTTACCATTAACCGCCGTCCTGTTTTGGACATTATTATCAGAAGTCTGGACGCGGCCGGATGTGAGGCTGTTATCATAAATACGCATCACCTGCACCGGAAGATAACCTCCTTTGTTGACGGTCAGAACTATGCAATCCCCGTTCATACGAGATATGAACCGGCAATTCTCGGCACAGGCGGCGGCATAAAAAATGCGGCTGATTTCTGGGACAACCGCCCCTTTATGGTTATCAACAGCGACATTATTACAAATATTGACCTGCGAGAGGTATATGATTTTCATCTGGATCATAACCATCCGGTTACCCTGGTTCTCCATGATTACGAAGTGTTTAATCATGTAGCAGTCAGCAGAGACGGACTCATCAAAGGTTTCGGAACCCAAAGTCACGGGGACCGATTCCTCGCGTTCACCGGTATCCAGGTGCTTGACCCGGAAGTTCTCGACTTCATACCGGAAGGTGTGTTTTCAAGCAGTATTGATGCGTACAGAAAGATGATTTCAGCAGGTAAGAAAGTAAACGCGTTCATCTCGGAAGGACATGACTGGGAAGACATGGGAACCCCGGAAAGATACAGGGAAGCCGCGGTGGAAAAGATGGCTTCGGAATCATTCGGAATCATTTTGAAACCCGAAATCCGAAATCCGAAATCCGAGATTTGCCGCACCAAGCTGAAAGGGGACGGATCAGACAGGAAATGGTACCGGCTGACCGCAGGAACCAATTCTCTTATCATGGCAGATCACGGGATCAGGGAGCAGGATGAGACATGCGAGGCAGACGCGTTTGTAAACATCGGCCGCCATCTCCGTGACAGGGGAATACCAGTGCCGGAAATCTATCTTTATGATACGTTCCCGGGGCTGGTTTTTATGGAAGACCTGGGAGATGTGAACCTTCAGGCTGCTGTAAAAAATGCTGACAGTTCCGCAGATATCATCTCGCATTACAAATCCGTCATTGATATCCTGGTAAAAATGTCTGTATCGGGGGGCAGAGGGTTTGACCGCTCTTGGACATACCAGACCCCCTGTTACGACAGATCGCTGATTCTTGAAAAGGAATGCCGCTATTTTGTTGATGCGTTTTTAAGAGGATATCTTGAAAAAGATGTATGCTTTGAAGATTTTGAAGATGAATTCATATGCCTTGCAGACAGGGCGATTGAGTTTCAAGTGACCGGTTTTATGCACAGGGATATGCAGTCGCGGAATATAATGATGAAGAACGGCCGTTTTTATCTCATTGACTTCCAGGGAGGGCGTGTGGGTCCTCTCCAATATGATCTTGCCTCCCTTCTGATTGATCCCTATACGGATTTGCCTCTTCCTGTCCAGGCCCGGCTTACGGATTACTGCATTGAAAAACTTTCGTCCCTCATTCCGGTTAATCCGGAGGAGTTCCGCATCTGCTATCAATACTGTTGCATCACAAGAAATCTCCAGATGCTGGGCGCGTTCGGGTTTCTGAGTCGTGTCCGGGGAAAGACGTATTTTGAAGAATATATTCCGTCTGCTCTGAAAACCCTGGATCGTAATCTTTCCAAATCGGATGCGGATTTTCCGAATCTGAAAGATTTTTTTGTGAGGCGATTTCCAATAAAGAACATACAGGATTGAAGTTTGCAGTACAACAACTTGGAAATCGTCCCCCCCCTTATCTATTTTATCTATTATAGAGAGGGGACGAATTTTCAAGTTGTTGTAGCAGTCACATAAAAGGTTTCACTAACTTATCGGAATCACATTCTTTTTCCGGCATCTTTCATATCGGCATAAAGGTAGCTGACACTCCGGGTTCGCAGTTCTGCCTTCGGCCGCGGAACCGCGACCGGAAAATGAAGGACGCCTTCTTTTTTTCGTGTATTTCGTGTGTTCCGTGGTATATTCTTTTCTGGAAATCACCTTAAAAAACAGCACAAAGCAAGCTTTGAAAAAAGCGGATTCGTCCGACTGAGCTCTCACCACAAAATTCGTTAGAATCAATTATAATGCAAATCAAAAAACTTGTACGATGCTTGATTTAAGAAATAAAAGCATTATATTTTGGACATCCTTCATAAAAGCTGAAAAGTAGTTTACACTTTTTCTGACTGCAGAACACTTTTTCAAATTGTTAAAACGATTTGAAAAATCGTTCTGCATTAAATTGTAAAGCGACAAATGAAGGATGTCTTATATTTTGTTAAATGAAGAATTTCAGACAAACCATAATCGGGTCACAGGTTTGTAATTTATAAAGATTTGTAAGAGTGTTAATAAGGAGGGCGCCATGTGGGAATACACAGATAAAGTGAAAGATCATTTCCTGAATCCGCGTAATGTGGGGGAAATTGAAAACGCGGACGGTATAGGGGAAGTCGGTTCGCTGGCTTGCGGAGACGCCTTGAAGCTGACTTTGAAACTTGATGAAAACGGCAGGATTGAAGACGCTAAATTCCAGACATTCGGATGTGCAAGCGCGATTGCATCCTCCTCCGCTCTGACTGAAATGGTCAAAGGGCTGACCGTTGAAGAAGCCCAGAAGGTCACAAATGAAGATATTGCGGACTATCTCGGGGGTCTCCCCAAGGAAAAGATGCACTGCTCGGTTATGGGGCGGGATGCGCTTGAAAAGGCCATTCTCTGTTACCGGGGCCAGCCGGAAAAGAAGGTTGAAGGCGAAATTGTATGTGAATGTTTCGGTGTAACCGATCTTGAAATCCGGCGGGTGGTGGAAGAGAACAGTCTGAAAACCGTTGAAGATGTGACGAGTTATGTCAAAGCAGGGGGCGGGTGTACCAACTGTCACGAAAATATCCTGGAGATCATAAACTCGGTCCTGGGAAAGGACAGGCCGGTTGAGCCACCGCCCAAGATGACCAATATCCGGAAAATCAGGTTGATTGAAGAAACACTGGAGCGTGAGATCAAACCATCTCTGAAAAAAGACGGCGGTAGTATTGAACTGATTGACGTGGATGGAAACAGGGTATTTGTGAAACTTCTCGGCACCTGCGCGTCGTGTACTATCTCCCAGGTTACGCTGAAGGATTATGTTGAGAAAAAGCTCCGGGAACTGGTTACGCCCGAACTTGTGGTGGAGGAGGTGCAGTCATGAACATTATCTATCTGGACAACAATGCAACGACACGGGTCGCCCCGGAAGTGATAGAGGAGATGCTTCCTTATCTCGAGAATTTTTATGGCAACCCTTCAAGTATGTATAGCTTTGCAGAAAAAGCAGCGCTCAAGCTGGAAGAGGCCCGTTCAAAAGCAGCCTCGCTGCTGGGAGCGACTCCTGAAGAGATCATATTTACGAGTTGCGGCTCTGAAAGTGACAGCACGGCAATTCAGGCTGCAATTACTTCTGATCCTTATAAAAAGCATATAATCACCACCAGGGTTGAGCATCCTGCCGTCAAAAATCTTTGTGAACACCTTTCCAAAAACGGCTATCGGGTGACATTCGTTCCTGTTGACGGACAGGGAAACCTGGACCTTGATTATTTTTATAAAAACCTCACAGATGACACTGCCATTGTCAGCATCATGTGGGCAAACAATGAGACTGGCGTGATTTTTCCCATAGAGGAAATTGTCGAAGCTGTGAAGAAAAAAGGGATCGTCTTTCATACAGACGCTGTCCAGGCTGTGGGAAAGATCCCCATTGATATGAAAAAAGCGGAGATTGACATGCTGTCCCTTTCAGGCCATAAACTCCATGCTCCCAAAGGCGTGGGAGTGCTTTATGTGCGAAAAGGAACCAAATTTTCTCCTTTTCTGATCGGAGGCCACCAGGAACACGGGCGGAGAGGCGGAACAGAAAACGTCGCTTCCATCGCGGCACTTGGAAAGGCCGCTGAACTGGCAGCCGCTAATATGGAAGAGGAGAATACCCGCGTAAAGGCACTGAGAGACAAGCTTGAAAACGGGCTGCTAAAGGCTATCCCCAACGCGGCCGTCAACGGTGAGAAAGAGAACCGCCTCCCGAATACCACGAGCATCGGCTTTGAATATGTGGAAGGGGAAGCTATTCTCCTGATGATGAATGAACTGAATATATGCGCCTCATCAGGTTCGGCATGTACATCCGGATCACTTGAGCCATCCCATGTTTTACGTGCAATGGGTGTGCCATTTACCTCGGCGCACGGTTCGATACGCTTCAGTCTGAGTGTTTATAATACCGATGAGGAGATTGACTTTGTCATTAAAAAACTTCCTCCGATTATCGAAACCCTGCGGAAAATGTCTCCCTTCTGGAAGGGTTAAAGGAATACTTTGTTTTGCGGGCCCCCGGACAGACGCAAAGCAAGCTTTGTACTCCGCCGCGACTCTGACGTTACTTCCGAAATCCCTTAACAAAACAGCCCGGAGGCAAGCCCCGGGCTGATTCTAACTTATTCCTGATTCTAACGGATTTTGTGGTTCAATCTGATTTCAGATAGTTATAACTGTCATTCCGGGAAAAATCGGAAAACGGATGTTTTCCGATTTTAACCCGGAATCCGCTGTGTTAACTACTGATTCCTGATTCCGGAAAAGCATCCTGATTTCCCCGGAATGACAATTCGGGTAACCACAAAATCCGTTAGAACCAGAGTTATTCCTCCTGTTTTAATGCGTTACAGCAACATCCCCGACACGAACCCCGATTTCTCCGCAGGCTATTCCGTTTACCCTTATATTTACAAGTTAGGGGAGTGATTTTCAGTCCCGGAGGGACGACTGAAAAGCTTTTCACCTAAATTGAGCGATTGTTGTCAGCAAATCTGGCTGAGTGTCTGCCATTCAAAGCTTTGCCCGTTTTGCGGTTTTCACCCGATAGGTGAAAAGCCGAAAATCGCCGAAGTCCTGACATTGCGGAATGAGAATCGTATTCAGATCAAAAAATCGCTCAATTTAGGTACATGTTGCGAAGCCAACCCTGTAACGACACAGAAAGCATCGTGGTATGAACAGAGGAGTCCGCATACGGCAACATATGAGGAACATGTATTGCTTCAGATGGTCAGCAGCACCGTGGAAGATATAAGCATTAAGGAAGATCTCGGATACGAGGCGGTGAACGGAATTATAACCCGCCGGATTGCTGCCGGAGTTGTCCGGTCTCATCTCCGGAAGAGGCGGACGAGGCCCTGGCCTGGGAAGTCGGGAAAGGCCAGATCCGGAGCGACTGGGAGGAGTATCTGTCTTATGCCATGAACGGCCTCAACAGCGTCAACCTCCGCAAAATCGTATATTTCCTGTTCCGGCATGAGGGGGAATGGTATTATCCGAGTCAGTTGAAACAGGCAATGTCGCTTGACATTGATGAGGAGAAACTCTGGAGGGAGCTGAAACTGCTCCACAGATACGATCTGATTGAGGACAGCGGGGGCAGATACGGGCAGATACGGCGGCCCTTATGCCCCTCACGCTCGGCTCGGATTGGCAAATCCGAGCCATGCAGGGATTTGCCAATCCACTGGGAGCAGGGAGGTTTCATGCTTCGTTGTGAGCGGCAGGTCATGAAAGTCCACGGACAACGGAGTGCCAAACTTTCAGTCTGCCATAGCCTAAGTGCTCCGTTTCAGAAATAATGTCCGGGTTAAAGATTCCGCGGTCATCCGTAACGTAATCTTTCAGATTGCGCCCGGATATGATAAAGCGGAGAACGCAATCTGAAAGATTACGTTACATCGCGCCCGTGCAACCCGGACATTATTTCTGAAACAGAGCACTAAGCGAGCGTAGCGAAGCTTGCGCAACACTCCTGCCAAACTGCAAGTTCGGCACTCCGCAGGCTTTGTACTCGTTTTAAAATTCGGTAGATCGAAAAGTTTCCGGTAAACCTTGGTAACAGCGGATTCCGGGTCAAAATAAAAAACATCCGTTTTTTAATTTTTCAGACAGTTCTATACAGTCGGATTAAATGTCTCTCGGTTGGTAATCGCGTATCATACGCTCAGAAGTTCCCGGACCGCTTTCAGCAGTTCTTCCATCTTAATGGGCTTGGCGAATGTCCGCATTGCTCCGAAACTTCTGGCCATATGAAGATACGTCTCCGGTTCAATGCGTCCTCCCCCGGACATAGCGATAATCTTCACAGCAGGAGAAATTTTTCTAATATCCAGAATTGTCTCAATGCCTTCTTTTTCGGGCATAACAATATCTGTAATAATAAGATCAGCCGGTTTTTCGCTATGGGACCGTACTCCTTTTTTGCCGTCATCAGCCTCTGTTACCTCATATCCTTCAAATTCCAGCATCTGCCGCAACATAGCCCGTATCTGTTTTTCATCATCAATGATAAGGATGTGTGCCATTTTTTCCTCTCTCTCACTGATCTTCAACATACACCCGTCTCACCCGTCCGGATACTCCGCAGGTCAGTTCGTAGGGTATTGTTCCGATTTTATGCGCCACTTCAAGCACCTGAATGGCATCCTTTGAGGATTCTCCCCATATAATCACTTCATCGCCGGGATTTACAGGGGCATCCCCGATGTTCACCATGATGTGATCCATTGTCACCGTGCCGACCATCGGATATCGCTTCCCCCGGATCAGAACCTCTCCCTTATTGGTCAGGTCGCGGCGGATGCCGTCAGCATATCCTATGGGAAGAACAGCAATCCGGGTCGGTTTTTCAGTTATCCATCGCCTGCCGTAACTGATGGGATGGCCAGCCGGCATTTTCCTTACATGCGCCACAAAGGTTTTCAGGGTCATCACCTGCCGGAGTGCTATGGGGCAGGATGTTTCTGACGAAGGATAATGACCGTAGAGCATAATACCGGGCCGCACAGCGTCAAAATAACTCCCCGGTATATCCAGAACAGCCCCGCTGTTCGCCATATGGATAATGTAAGGGGCTCTTTTAAGCCCGCGGATTTCAGTCAATATCTTCCTGAACCGGGAGAGTTGGAGATCCGAGTAAGTCTTATCTTTTTCATCTGACGTGGAGAAGTGGGAATACAGGCCTTCCCACACACATTTGTCAGAACTGACAAGGTCGTCAAAAAAATCCGGCTCCTGATCCCGGAGAAGTCCTATCCTTCCCATGCCGGTATCAATATTCACATGAACAAACGCCGGCAGATTTTGTTTCGCGGTCATTATCCATCGGATATCTTCTTTTCCGAAAACGGAGATTCTTATCCCCGCTCTGATTGCTTCCGGAATTTCGTCAGGAAAAAGCCGGCCGAATATAAGAATCGGTTGCGTGATTCCGCTTTCCCGCAGTTCCATAGCCTCCTGGAACTGGGCAACGGCAAACATCTCAAATCCTTCCCTGACAAGATGTTTGGTCACAGGCACAGCACCATGTCCGTAAGCATCTGCTTTTACAACCGGGATAACCTTTGACGGGGAAACTTTCTGTTGAATCGAACGAATGTTATGGACAAGATTGTTCAGGTTGATTTCTGCACGGTTCTTCGGGTTCATTGTTTCATCGACCTCAGTAGGGTGGAGTTCTACCCACCGAATTAATTCATTATACAGCTTATTGAAATTATGGAGATTTGGTTGGGTAAACCCCAGCCTGCGATCACGCCTCAAACGGGCGCATTTACAACTTGGGGGAGTCCCGGAGGGGTGTAATTAAAAGTGTCAGGTAAGTCCTCGTTCCCAAACTCCGTCTGGGAACGCGATTGCCCGCAAAACTCCGGTTTTGCATGAAATATCAGGTTGCAGATGCAGACAGAGTCTGCCTGCAGGTGTGTTCCCGGACGGAGTTCGGGAACAAGGGTCCCGGGTACCTGACACTTTTAATTGCACCCGTCCCGGAGGGACGACTGAAAATAGCCCGGCAATTTATTGCCGGGGCGAATGTCCCCGTTTTTTCAGTCGTCCCTCCGGGACTGAAAATCACTCCATAAGGTGATTTCCGGAAAAGAAGATACCAAGCGCAGTTCGTAGTTCCGCCTTTAGGCGGCCATGAGACCGCCTGAAGGCGGAACTACGAACTTCAATCCGGTATGTTCTTTATTGGAAATCGCCTAACTTGTAAATACGCCCGCCTCAAACGGAAGGAGAACAGTAAATTTTGTTCCCTTACCCGGTTCGCTGTCCAAACGGATATCTCCTCCCAGGGAATCCACAAGTCCCTTGACAATGGGAAGACCCAGGCCAGTACCGGTGATAAATCTCGTCTTGTCATTCTTGACCCTGAAAAACCTGTCAAATATTTTTTCCTGATGCCGGAGTTCTATCCCGAATCCGTTATCCTCTACTTTTACGCGTAACATCCGGCCCAGGTCAGGTTCCTCTGAAAAATCGCCGGAGACGGTAATTTCCCCGCCTTCCTGGGTGTAATTGATGGCATTGGTAATCAGATTTCCGAAAATACTCTCCAGACTCATGGGATCGGCAGTGATCGTGGGAAGGCTGCTTTCCGGAAGTTCCAGCACAAGAGATTGTTCCTTGGTTTTTGCCCTTGTTCCCAGGAAGTCCACAATGCTTTTTAAGAGATCATCAAGATGAACCGGCTTGGGGTCATGGCGAATGGTACCGGATTCAATGCGTGAGAGATCCAGTATATCTCCGATAAGCGTGATCAGCCCGCCAGTCTTTTCCTTGGCCCGGGCAAGAAGATGCTGATCCTGGGCCTCATTCCCAACCATTTCTTTGAGTACCAGGGCCAGTTGCTCATGAATCGTTGAAAGGGGGGAGCGAAGTTCATGGGAAACTTTTGCCACGAACTCGGATTTGAGGCGATCCAGTTCCTTCATTGCCGTGATATCCACGAGATTGACAACCGCACCCAGGCATTCCCCGTCCTCACCCATGACAGGTTTGCCCCGGACCTGGAAATATTTTCCGTTTTCAAGTGCGGTTTCATAGCTGGGGATTTCATCAGAATCCGAATATTTCCCGTGGGAGATATCTGCTGCAAGCTCGCAGAATCCCGTATCCTGCACATATGCTGCTGTCTGATCTCCCGGGGTCCTGCCCGGGTCAAGATCAAGCTGTCTCAGGAATGCCGGGTTCATCAGCACAACCTGACCGATAGCGTTGGTCACCATCACTCCGTTGGGCAAGGATTCAATAACAGTGCGGATACGGCTTTTTTCAGTATCAAGATCAAGCAAAGTCCTCCGGCGTTCCCGTTCAGATTTTTCGGCCTCCCAGGTGAGCCGCAGTTTTTCAAAAGCACGGCCTACCACGATACGCACATGATCCGGCTCAAAAGGTTTGGGAATAAAATCATAAGCCCCCTGCTTCATTGCCTCAATAGCCGTCTCTATAGTGGCAAACCCGGTGATGATAATGACGAGAATACTTTCATCCATTTCTTTGATACGCTTCAGCACTTCCATACCATCCATTCCCGGCATCTTCAGGTCAAGGAGGACGATGGAAATCTGCCCTTCTGTCTCAGTCAGAACTCTCAGCCCCTCATCTCCCCGGGGGGCCTTGAATACCTTACATCCCATTCTCCTGAGAATTCGTTCGCACCCGTCACGGATATCTTTCTCATCATCAACAATCAGTACCTGTTTAGCCTCCTTATGATCTTCCATATATGTCTCCTGCGCTTTGTGAGAAATCCCCCCGGCCCCTTTACAAAAGGGGGAGAAAAAACTCCCCCTTTTGTAAAGGGGGCCGGGGGGATTTTACCGGAGTTTATCTCATCCGCGTTCCTTATCGTTCGTCAATCTTCAACCTGATGTGAAATGTCGCACCTTTGTCAGGGCTGTTATTTCTGGCCACAATTTTTCCGCCGTGATTCTCCACAATGCCATATACAATACTAAGCCCCAGACCGGTTCCTTTTCCCTCTTCTTTGGTGGTAAAAAAAGGATCGAAGATGTGCGGGAGGACATCTTCGGGGATTCCCGGGCCTGTGTCTGATATTTCAATGCAGACACAGCTTTTATCAGAGGCCAGACGGGTTTTCAGGGTCAGTTTTCCTTTCCCTTCCATTGCCTGGGCCGCATTCAGGACGAGGTTCATGAATACGTGATTTAACTGCTGAATATCCGAAGGAATAAGGGGAAGGGAAGTATCAAGCTGCTTATTGACTTCGATATTTTGCAAGAGAGTCTGGTTTTCAAGCAGAAACAGGGTCCGGCTGATTGCCTGATTGATATCATGGGGCAGAACTTTCCGACTGGTCTGCCGGGCAAATTCCAGCAATTCCTTCACCGTATCGCGGCACCGCTGTGCGTCTTTCAGGATGCGTTCCAGATCCTCCATTGCTTCTGCTTCAAGCTCGTATTCCTCCATCATCAGCTTGGTAAAAAGGATGATTCCCCCCAGCGGATTGTTCAACTGATGTGCAACCCCTGCTGCCAGCTTGCCTAGGGAGGCCATTTTTTCCGCCTGGATGAGTTGAACCTGGATTTTTTCCAGTTCCTTTCTGATCCGTATATCTTCACGGAGATCGTGGAAAAAACCGATGGTTGCAACCTCGGTATCACCTTCATAGATAATGGCTGCATCAAGGTTGATGGGAATACTTTCGCCATCCCTGTTCAGCACATCCACCTGGCAGGATTTGAGTTTTCCTTTGCCTCCGTATTCCGCACTGCGAAGTTTCTTCATTACTTCCCGTGCCCCGTCACCGGGATAGACGTCACGGATATCCAGACTGTGGAGTGCCTCATATATCGTGTAGCCGCTGATCTCTGACGCAGCATCATTGAAAATGAGAATTTTCCCGGTTTTATCTGCTGAAATAACGCCATCAACAGCACTGAGAATCAGATTTCGCAAAAAAGCATTTGATCGTTGCAGTTTCTCTTCCACGCACTCCAGAACAGGGAGGCCGAAATCCAGCATTACCACTGCCTCAACATTTTCCCCGGAAAGAATCGGATAGGAATAAAGACACATGGATCTTTCCGGTTCCATAAAAACATCCTGCCGATACATCAGCGTGGGTTTGCGATTCTCCAAGACCTGCTCCATCGGACACTCTTCACAGGGAGATGAACGATCATACAATGCCTGATAGCACTTGTGCCCGACAATATCATTCCCCTGGGTCTCAATGACATGGCGATTCACCGCAAGTACTGTGGAGTCCTGGGAAAGTACGACAATCTTCCTGTTAAACGCATCAATGGCTTTCAGCAGATATTTTTTTATGATGTCAGAGTGCATGGTATTTCCTTGTCAGTTGTCCGTTGTGAGTTGTCAGGCGATTTCCAGAAAAGAATATCCCGTTATTTTGCAGGCTGGCGGCGTTCCCTTCGACAGGCTCAGGGAACGGAACCCGAATTCCGTAGTGGGATGTTCTTTCTTGGAAATCACCTCAGTTGTCAGTTGCAAAGAACAACTGACCACGGACAACTGACTGTTTAACTGAAGACTCTTGTAATATCATTATAAAAAACATAACCCATAAGCAGGCTCAACACAACAAGGCCCACGACCTGGGCAATTTCACGCATCTTTGTATTCACAGGACGTCCTATAAGAGCTTCGATAAAAAAGAAAAGCAGATGCCCGCCATCCAGGATCGGTATGGGAAGCAGATTGAGGATGGCAAGATTGATGCTGAGAATCGCTATAAAAAATATAAGGTTGGTCACTCCCTCCTTGGCCTGCTGACCCGCCAGTTCGGCAATCATGATGGGGCCGCCGATTGTGTCCTTGGGAACGGTTCCCTGGATAACTTTTATCACGCTGAGAATCGTCAGTTCAGTGATTTTGTAAGTCTGGATGACGCTCTCGGAAAGCGACTGAAACAGGTTCAAATCCCTGTGGAACACATCTCCGCCGGCCGTGATTCCGATAACATAACGCTCTGTATCTTCCCCGAATATATTCGGAGTCGTCGTGATTTCCGGTGCGATACCCAGAACCAGGACATCTTCTCCCCGCCGGACAGACACAGAGAGTTCCCTGCCGTTGCTTCCGGAAATAATCCCCGCCATGTCTTCCCAGCTTTGAATATCGGTACCATCAATTGCCGCGATCAGGTCATCTTTCTGAAGTCCTGCTTCATAAGCCGGGGTTCCCTCTCTTACTTCACCGACCGAGGGCTTTAACATAAGTTTTCCGAAACACTGGAAGATTCCGAAGAAAATGATCACAGCCAGAAGCATATTAAAAAGCGGGCCCGCGGCAACAATAAGAATCCGCTTGAAAACGTGTTTATGACTGAAAGATATCGGGATATCTTCCGGTTCGACTTCGGCACCGAGTTCTTCCCCCACCATTTTGACATATCCGCCAAGGGGAAAAGCGGAAATCCGATAGTCGGTAATGCCTACTTTTTTACCGGCAAGCCTGGGGCCGAAGCCCAGTGAGAATTTCTCAACGCCGACACCGCACAATCTGGCAATCAGGAAGTGCCCCAGTTCATGGAAAAAAATAAGTACGCCTAAAACGATAATAAATGCAGGAATTGTATAATACATCATAAAACCTCTTCTACATGTGACCTGGCCCACGCATCTGCTTCCAGGATATCAGGGAGGGCCGGATTTTCAATAACCGTGTGCCTCTCCATTGTATTTAGGATGACAGCCGGTATTTCAATAAACGATATTCGGTGATCTAAAAAAGCATACACCGCGGATTCATTGGCAGCATTTAAAACTGCCGGAAGTGTCCCTCCTCTCTCACAGGCTCTGAAGGCCAGGGCCAGACAGGGAAATTTTTCCATATCCGGTTCCCGGAAGGTAAGCCCTCCCATGTTTGTGAAATCCGGTATGGGCTGTTCTAAAGGAAGGCGTTCGGGCCATGACATGGCATACGCAATCGCACCCTTCATATCAGGAATGCCCAGTTGAGCAATCACGGAACCATCTTTGTAGGAAACCATTGAATGAACAATGCTTTGCGGATGAACGACCACCTTGATCCGTTCATGTGAAACCCCGAAAAGCCATTTTGCTTCTATGACCTCAAGTCCTTTGTTCATAAGTGTTGCTGAATCAATGGTGATCTTTTTCCCCATCTGCCATGTGGGATGTTTCAGCGCGTCCCCCGGCTTTATATTTGCAAATTCCCCCGACGGCTTGTTTAAAAAAGGCCCACCGGAAGCAGTAAGAAGAATTTTATCCATATCTTCCCTGCGCTGGCCAGAAAGGCATTGAAATATAGCGCTGTGTTCGCTGTCAACAGGGAGGATTTTTACCTTCTTTTCCAGGGCCTGTTTCATCACGATTTCCCCGGCCATCACGAGGGTCTCTTTGTTTGCCAGGGCAATATCCTTTCCCGCGTCTATGGCAGCCAGTGTCGGAAGCAGTCCTGCCGCACCCACCACGGCAGTGACAACGATGTCAGCCGGGTCATAAGCAGCCGCGGCCCTGTAACCGTCATCCCCGTATAGGATTTCAATATCCGTCTTTGCAGGAAGCAGATTCTTTAACTGGGAAGCCCGTTTTTCATCAAAAACCACTGCCATATCAGGCCGAAACTGCTCAATCTGTTCGGCAAGCAGCGTGACATTTTCTTTGGCTGCAAGCGTTCTGACGGTAAACCGTCTTGGGAACATCTCTGCTATTTTAAGAGTATTGCGGCCGATGGAGCCAGTGGAACCTAATATGGAAAGATGTTTCATAACCGGTGCCTGATTGATGTTTTCAGCGGAGTTCGAAGCTTTGCACTTGTTAAACATAACCACCTGAAAATTATGCATAGATATAGGGTGGATGAAGCGAAGTTTAACCCACCCTATACGAAATTACATCCTCATTAGATCGAAAACTTTCAAATGATCAGTGGATTCCGGGTTAAAATTAAAAAACATCCGTTTTTTTATTTTCCCCGGAATGACAATTTAACGTACTGTCATCCCGTGAAAAATCGGAAAACGGATTTTAACCCGGAATCCACTGTTTACAAAAGTTTTCGATCTGCAAAAATTGTAATCGTACAGATCGAATTTTCTGAATATAGCCTATAATACAGATAAAGCCAAGAGAAAAATCAGATTTTCGATGATATATTTCCACAACAGATTATTTTTTTAAAGTAATTTTTTAGTATCAGTAAATCGAAAACTTCTGCAAACAGTGGATTCCACCTACATCTTCAGAAATCAGATATTTTCAGTAGATTGAAAAGTTTCCGATAAACCTTGGTAAACATCGGATTCCGGGTTAAAATAAAAAACATCCGTTTTCCGATTTTAACCCGGAATCCGATGTTTGCAAAAGTTTTCGATCTACTGATTTTATTTGGAGTTCCCTTACTACGATCACCCTGCAAAACAGCCCGGATGGAAAATTGCCTGCTGATAAAGGCTTCAGAAGTAAATCATTAAAAATGTGTTAAATAGCCATATTACGGAATAGACGCCTGCTTCTGCACTATTGGCCAGTAAATTAAAATTCAGAAGCCTGCGTTATTCCGTAACAAGTCTGATTCACTTACTTTAAAATTACCCTGGCATTTGCCGGTTGTACCGGGCGATTGTTCGGATGATGCATTGCGTGAGAAAATTTATCAATTTGTTCTACAGATGCGGTATCAAAAAACTTCATAACCAGCCATCGGACACCTTCGGAACACGGGGGAGTTGTAAGAGATCCGTTAAAACGGTAGTAACTACGATTATATGGCAACAGGGCATCGGCATTGATGCTCTCTGGAAGCATATATTTTTCACCAGCATTTTCAGGCATATGTGCCCATGCTTTCTCAAGCTCCGCATTCTTTACACCGGTTTTAAACATGACTGCAATTACAGCAAGACGGCCCTCGTTGTCGCTATGTACAAAGTGGGCTTCCATCGGATAAGACTGCCCTTCTATCGTATTTTCACTCGGTGAATGAAAGTGGAATTGTTTCAGTTCAAATTTATATCCGTCAATAATAATGGTGCTGCCCGGCATATAATTTACCTGAACGGTGTGCCCGTTATTCAGAAATTCGTTTCCTCCGGGCAGGTAGTTGATTGTGACGGGCTGCAATTCACTTTCTATCATTCCCGTCAGATTTATCGGAGACTGGTTTTTACCTTCTGAACAAGAAGAATACTTCTGATCCAACTCTCCCCAGTGTTCCGGGCCTTCATTGCCTGAATACCCCCAGTGGGCTTTCTCTCCGGCAGATACAATTGATGTCAGGCAAAATACAAGAATCACAGATAAAGCAATACTTCTTTTCTTCATAATTAATCCTTTCTTTCTTAAGGGTTTATATTGTAAATCTGAGCCTAATGGCCCACATTAAAAGCCGTCGTGGTAAAAAGACTGCATCCTTCCGATTTTCCACGGAATCCACTGTTTACAAAGGTTGTAAGGTTTATCGGAAAGTTTTCGAGCTACTGATATTCTATCCTATTTTTGTATCCCTGACTTGCAGAGTTATACATATATATCCGAATTGTTTATCAATATATGAAAGAAGCGCATATATTAATACAACAATAGCGATCATTTCAAGAAATTCTTCAATCGTATAAAGAATGCAGTATGTTACAGAGTCAAAACCATGCAGTTCTGCCTCCCTGCCCCCAAGCATATCGAAAACCATCGCTCCTGTAAGATAGACGGTTCCGGACAGGATAAAAAGCACGGCCGTCTTTTTAGGTAAACCCAGGATAAATTTTAAATATACCAGACCAAAAACAATCACCGCAAAACCATAGGGGACGATCCACGGGAAATATAAAAATCCCGTCGCATTGATATGGTTTTCTGCTATATCACCGATGTTTTCATGAATTTGGAAACCTTCATCAATGGATAAAAAAAGAAAAATAACAGTCAGGCCAAACCAGCATGACCTTTCATAATCAAGCCGTCTCCTTTTATGTATAGCAATGATGAAAAAAAGAAAAGAACATACAAATATTGCAAAAGAAGAGTATGATGATGGTATATTTTTCTCGATATCTAAATCAAACCATCGAACAAAAAAGAAGATATTAGGATTATCAAGATAAAAAAAGGAGACCAAAACAATGCAATGAATCAAAGTGAGAAAAACTACTATTGACAGAAATGACAGGCCTACTTTTTTGGGTTTGAATGTTATTTCGATCATTACTGATTCGTTTCGCTAAGGTATTTCCCCCAAATTAATATACCCGGTATCTTACTCTTGTGCTCTCGCTCCTGCTCCTGCCTGATAAAGAGCAAGAGCAAGAGCAAGATTAAAATTAAGGTCAGACGGGCAGCGTGGGCAGATTATTTATTGGGAAATCCCTAAGGTGATTTCCAGAAAAGAATATACCACGGAACACACGAAATACACGAAAAAAAAGAGCGTCCTTCGCAGGAAGTCCGATTTCAGATACAGCTTATGTTCTTCTATATACAGTTCGCCCTCGCCGCGGGCACAGTATATGTCCCGGTACAGAACGGTTGCTTTGGCATGTTCCGCGTCGCTGACTACGAAACGGATGTTTTTTTCCGTCTTCCGAGATTTCGGCTTTTACGACCACTCGGCGCCAGTTCCACGAGCCGACTCACAGAGTAACGAATGTTATATAAGCCGGTAATTGTTTCCTCCGATGTTGAAGACAACAAAATTACGGCAAAAAACCGCTTCGCTCTATTTTTGCACTCCTCCTTAAATTTCATCTGGCAACTGAATCATTTATCCGGAAGATAAAACAATCAAAGAAAACCCCTTTGGTTTTTTCCAGCGATAAATCAGTTCCCTGTGTATATTTGGCCGGATCAGCAGGTTCGGGATGCGAGGGATCATGTTCCATTATTATTTTAATGCCATTTTCATTTGGCTCAAAAAAACAGACCACCGCACCGGGACCGGATATACGGGCAGATTCCTGCAATACTTTTGTCCTGTAATCCTCGTCAATATGGTGCAAGACGCTGAAAAAGAAAATTGCGTCAAAAGAATTATCATCGAACGGAAAGCCCCTGGAATCAAAAGTCTGAAACTTTATTAAGTTATCAACGCCTGCTTTCTGAAAATTACCTGACCAATCCCTCTTTGCATAGATTGAATTATCAGATTCAGGTTCTCCCGTTAATACGCTGTAACCATTTAATGCAAGTACTATTGCAAAATAACCCAGTCCTGTCCCGACATCCAGAATTTTTGCATCTGAGGGCAATTTAAGATATTGAACCGCCTTATTTGCATCTTCAGCCATAAAACCGAAGTGTTCTCCTAAAATCTTTTTTGCCTGAGTTATATTCAATTCTTCCTCCTTAATTGGTCAGTTGTCAGTGACCACTGACAATCGCTCCGGTCGGATTGACAAATCCGACTGAAATGCCTGGGATTTGTCAATCCCAGGCGAGCATCTACTGAGTGTTATCACTGACAACTGCCCAATCAGTTGTCCGGGCTGTAATTCACCAGCGCGGCGGTTTCTCCCATGAGACGGTGATTTTCGAATCTCCGCATGGTAAAGGGTTTCAGGATTTCCGGGCATTCTTCTTTTGCCATAAACTCGGCCATGTATTTGCCTGTGACGGTGGAAGATTTGAATCCGAAATATCCCCATCCGCAATCAGTGTAATATCCCCGGATAGGATCATTTCCGTCTATGACGGGGGCCATATCCGGCGTCATGTCTGCCAGTCCTGCCCAGCAGCGCATAAATTTTACGCCTCGGAGGCAGGGCAGGAAATCTCCCAGGGCTTCTGCCTGATGCTTGATATAATATGCTGAATTCTGGTTGGTATAATTGGGCCACGGGTCCATGTGCGCGCCTGTGGCGATTTCTCCTTTCAAAGTCTGATTGGCATAGCAGTGATACATGCCTGAAGAAACCACATGATCCAGCAGAGGCTTGAGGGGCTGGGTCACCATAGCCTGAATGGTCAGCACGCTGATGGGGAGCTTTATGCCCAGCATATGCCAGGAAAGGGTTGCGGAATAGGCTCCGGCCGCATTGAGTACACGGGGAGTTTTTATTTCTCCTTTGTCCGTATCCACGGAAACGACTTTGCCTTTTTCTGTACGGATGGCTGTAACTTCTGTTCCCTGGTGAATATGAACGCCGTTCTTTGCCGCTCCTTTTGCCAGCCCCCAGACAACCGCGTCATGCCGCACAATACCGCCTGCCGGATGGAACATACCGCCGTGAACGGGATAGCGGGGACGGTCCGATATGTCCAGGGCAGGAATCAGTTCTTTGCATTCCTTGCGATCAACCAGACGGATATCAATACCGTGAAACTGGGCTGAGGCCACTTGCAGGCGCATGGCCTTCAAAGCAGCTTCGCTGTGGGCCAGGTTCAGGTTCCCGCAGTTGTAGAACATGAGGTTGAAATCCAGTTCCCTGGTCAGAACGGGCCAGAGTTCCAGGGCTTCTTTATATAGCGGCAGATTTTCCTGGGTCCGCTGGTTAGCCCTTACGATGGCTGTATTCCGACCCGCTCCGCCGAAACCCATATATCGCTTTTCAATAACCGCTATATCTTTCATGCCGCGGTGCGCTGCCAGAAAATAGGCCGTTGCCAGCCCGTGCAGGCCCCCGCCGATGATAACCGCATCATAATTCGAGCGGAAGGAAGGCTTTTCCCCCCACAATCGTTTTTTTCTGCCGAACATGAACGCTCCTGTATCTGATCTTCATGAACCTTCAGTTAATGACGGTGACTTTTTCAATTATTCCTACATCTACATAATGAAATAAAATATGTCAATAATCAATAAGAAAAGTCAGTGATTCAGAAACAAAATTAATAAAAAGACAAAGAAAAAAAATAGCTATGACAAGAAACAGTTACTCTTTCTTCCGGCTCGGAACTGATTTTTTCCGGTCCGGGATTTTTTTTCATACCGGT
>JAUCGG010000344.1 GCA_030378015.1 Desulfococcaceae bacterium HSG8 | reverse complement strand
TTGCATTGGTAAATTTTTCTTTAATTCTATTAACTCGACAGTTCTCTGAAGCCGCTGTTCTGAGTCCCCCTTTTTTAAAGGGGGATTCAGGGGAATTTCAGTATGTTGGGGGAAATCCCCCCCGGCCCCCCTTTAAAAAAGGGGGGAGTTTCCCGGTGAGTTATTTCAGCTATTTATGAGAACTTACGACTCACGAGTTATTAATGTGAACGGTTTTATTTTTCAATTCTGCCAATCCGAAAGCTCACTGGCAACCGGAGGCTGTCCGATGCCCTTTATATTCTGAAATTTGCAGTTTCTTTCTTGATGGAGATGATTTCACTGTTTACGGCGCCTAATTCAGACTGAATGATTTCAAGCTGTTTTTCCAGTTCGGACTTTTTCATAAGCAGAATTTCATATCTGTTTCTGAAATCATTCCGTCTTTCACCGTCTGAAAACACTGTTCTCTCAATATCACCGATCAGTTCGTCATGAAACGGTTTCACAGATTCCGTCAGTGATTTCCACACACGATGGTCTGCCACAGTTTCTTTTGCATCACCAAGGGAAAGTCCGTATGCTTTTCTGATAATTCGGACAGAACCGACAACAGACATGCCTCTTTCATGAAGTTTCATGACAGAATCACTGTCAGAAACGCCGTCAGATGCGTCAGACTGTATTTCATCAGATATTTCATGCAGTTCAGCCATATTTTTTCATTAGGTGATTTCCAGAAAAGAATATACCAAGTTTGCAGTCCCGCCTTCAGGCGGCATGACACCGCCGTTCGGCTGAACTCACGCCGAAGCCTGAAGGCGGAACTACAAACCGGTATGTTTATTATTGGAAATCGCCTTACATATTTTTTCAGGTCAACAGTCAGGTCTGAACTTCGAAGTTGTTTTCCATTTTTATGTTCAGGCCTTGTCGTTTTCACGGGTAATTTCTCATCTGCTGATAATCGAAGCAGGGCAGCCAGTTACCCTCTTGACGCATAGGTTCTCGCCTCTTCCTGTAAAAGGTGTTCCATCCCCGTATATCTCGGGGAAAAATGAAAAAGGGTAAATTGTTTCACCCGGGCCCTGGCTGCAAGAGTTCCGGCCTGCCGGGCAGTGAGATGGTATTTCTGCCTGGCAGCATCCCTGTCTTTATCAAGAAACGAGGCTTCGATAAACAGGTGATCCGCATCTTTTGCCAGTGCAACAATTTTTTCTGCATTGGATTCGCTGTAAACCACATCTGTTATATATGTCAGTTTCTGCCCCGGGGTTATAATCGCAATCTGCTCCGCGAGTTCGCCCAGGATAAACCGCTTCAGCGGGGCTTTTTCATGCCTGATTTCAAATACCGAATTCATGCTCTGCTGGTTGAACATTGCCTGTTTGAATTCTTTAAGCCAGGGACCGATTTCAAGTCCGAGGTCAGCCAGTCTGTCTTTCACGATATTGACATGAAATTGCTCCCGGATGCTGAATCCGAGACAGGGAATGCTGTGATCAAGTATCTTTGCGGAAACAGACAGCCCCGGTTCTTTCAGGAGGATATCCTTGGTAAAAGGCAGTTTTTCCGAGTTCCGTGTGGGGATAAATCGGTTCTGACACGGGTACTGCCTGATGATCAGGTGATCGGAATGAACCTCCGTTGCTTCCAATATGAATCGGTTTGTATAATGTTTTACAAGATTCCATGAGTATCCGGCAAGCTTTCCCTCGATATTTTTCAAAAAACCTTCGGGGCCGTATATGCACAGTTTTTTTTCACGTCCCAGCAACAACCGCAATAATCTGTCAAACCCCGCAAAGTGATCCATGTGAGTATGACTGATAAAAACATGACTGATTTTAAGGATATCCCTGGCCGACAGCTCGTAAATATCGCCCAGATCGAAAATTACAGCTCGCTTTTCAAAAAGAAAGGGGATAAACAGTCCGGGATCATCAAAAGGGC
Source organism: Desulfococcaceae bacterium HSG8 (assembly GCA_030378015.1). Classification (GTDB taxonomy): domain Bacteria; phylum Desulfobacterota; class Desulfobacteria; order Desulfobacterales; family 4be13; genus JAUCGG01. Next base: position 2,376 of record JAUCGG010000344.1, on the reverse strand, counting down.
CGTTCACCATTCTCGGGTAAAAAGATGGGCGCATTTTATCGCTGCAAGTTACGCTGTAAAACTGATAAAGTCAGCATTTTTCTATACGTTACACTTTGCCTGCAAATATCTTACATGTAATGCGTAATGCGTAATTCAAGTTTCACCCATTACGTATTACGTATTACTTTTCACAAATATCTGCTGACCTGCTTGTGAATACAGTAATATATCTCTTCATCAGATCCGAAAATATCAATAACATCTTTGTGATTAATTAGCTGCTCAAGCACGAAAGCTGTCAGATAAAGGCTGACAATGTGCGGATGCTTCACCAAGTTTCTGATCTCCGCGGTCTGATAGTCAATATCAAAATCTTCGGCCCGGCTCATTTTATCAAGACATTTTTTTACCTGCTCTTCAAGTCCGTTTTTATTGTTGGTTTCCACAAGATTATCTTCGACAAGCTTCATAGCAACTCCGTTGCTGAGATTGTCAATGCAATCCTGTATGCCCCTTATGGCCTGACGTCTCGCATGTTCCTTTGAAGATTCGATTTTTGACAGGATCGTTGATTCCCGGGTGCTTGGCCGGAATATTTTCGCCATGAGATATCCCCTTATATGAAGTTATAATTTGAATTCTGCCATAATAACGACAACCCCATTGAATTGCAAGAAAATTCAGACTTCCTCAACAATAATTTGTGCAGTCTTTCTGCCGTTCCAGCGGTTCCAGCGCAGTCGGAATGCCATCTGATCAAAGCGGCCTTTCATGGTGTCCGGGTCAATATTAAAATGGATGGCCTCCATGATCCTGCCGGAACCCTGCTTTAACTTCATGCGTCTGTGGTTTTTGCCGACAATTCTTGAAGATACTACCCGGACATTTCGGGTCATAAAAAGCGGCTCCCGGCTCCCCTCCCCGAAAGGCTCCAGGGATTCAAGTTCATTAATGAGTCCGTCGGAGATGTTATTAAAATTAAGTTCATAATCAATAGAGATTGTTTGCAGAAAATCTCTGTTCCCGGTCATCTCCCGGACGGTTTTTTCAAAGTTTTTCTGAAATAAAGGGATATTTTCTGTCCTTATTGTCAGACCCGCTGCCATTGAATGACCCCCGAAAAATTCAAGGTCCCCCGAACATGCCACAAGTCCGGTATGAAGGTCAATAAACGGAATGCTCCTGCCCGACCCCTTTCCAAGCCCGTTCTTTGTTGAAATCAGTATAACAGGTCGGAAATATTTTTCCACAATTTTTGATGCAGCAATCCCCAGAACCCCTTCATGCCAGCGGGGATCTGAAAGAACCAGGGTTTTTTGCATAAGCAGATGCGGGGATGCCTTCAGACAGTCAGAAATTTCTTCAATCATCTTTTTTTCTATTTCCTGCCGTCTCTGGTTCATCTGGTTCAGGGAACTTGCAATTTTCTTTGCATCTTCGGCATCATCTGTTGTTAAGAGAGCAACCGCATCTTTTGCATGACCGATCCTGCCCGCAGCGTTAAGGCGGGGGGCCATTCTGAATGCGATATCATCCGTATCCACAGAATGGCCGCTGATTCCGCATGAACGGATCAGGGCTTTCACCCCGGGCCTCAGAGCTGAACCGATAACCTCAAGCCCGGTTTTGGAAAGTATGCGGTTTTCATCCCCCAGGGGGACCACGTCAGCAATGGTTCCGATAGCCACAAGATCGCAGAAGTGCTTCAGGTTCGGTTCAGGCCGATTTTGCCAGAAATCTTTTTCGCGCAGGTATTTCCGAAGGCAGACCATGAGATAAAATGCCACGCCCACCCCGGCAAGATTATCAAAGCCCGCTGTGCAGTCCCGCCGCCTGGGGTTGACAATGGCCAGGGCACGGGGCGGGTCCCCGGATATGGTATGATGATCGGTAATAATGATATCGATCCCGGCCTCACTGGCCGCGCTGACAGCCTCATGGCTTTTTGAACCGCAGTCAACCGTAATAATGAGACTGATATGATTCGGGGATGCATAGTCTGAAATGTGACCGGGTTTCAGGCTGTATCCCTCTGTGACCCGATGGGGAATATAATAGGATACATCAGCACCGGCATAACGCAGGAATTCAAAAAGAATTGTGGTGGCCGTAACACCGTCCGCGTCGTAATCCCCGAAAATTAAAATCCTTTCATTACGCGTAATGGCTGTATGGATACGGCGGACCGCAACATCCATGTCCTTTATGGAAAACGGTGACCGTAAATTCTGAAGTGACGGGTTCAGAAAGCGCGAAGCATCTTCCGGGGAAACAATTCTGCGATTCACCAGAACTGCCGCGATCACAGGGCTGCATTGCAAAGCCTCGCGAATTTCTTCGGCTGCTTTTATATCAGGCTGCAGGATGTTCCAATTTTTATTCATAAAGATGTCG
>JAUCGG010000303.1 GCA_030378015.1 Desulfococcaceae bacterium HSG8 | reverse complement strand
AAGCCTGGTTCTTGACATGAACGCATAAGCAGAGTAGCATTTCTTTTTCATTTGTCAAGGGAATAGCTTTTTAAGCATTTAATCATTTGAATTTAAAAGGTTACACAGATTGACCTTCGGAAACGGCAAACCCGGTTTCAGATATGCCTGTCTGAAATGAGCGGTGTGCAGTTTTTGGCCATGATCTTCGTTTCGGCCAGCCGTGCTCCCGTCGGATTGACAAATCCGACAGTTACGGCTTGATCCGAGCCACCCGAACGAAGATCAGGGCCGTAGCTGAGTTCTCCGGGCTTAAAAAATGCACCGTGGCGTAAATTACTAAAACCCAAACCCATATGGGGGGAAAATCATGACTGAGATTATGGATATAAAAGCAAGGGAAGTGCTGGATTCAAGGGGAAATCCGACCGTTGAAGTGGATGTCCTCATTGCATGCGGTGCTGTGGGACGGGCCATTGTTCCTTCCGGTGCATCCACCGGAACACGGGAGGCGCTGGAACTTCGGGATAAAGATTCGGATCGGTTCGGGGGGAAAGGGGTTTCCACTGCTATTAAAAACGTGATGACCGAAATTGCTCCCGAAGTGCAGGGGATGGATGCCGCAGATCAGGCTGCCCTGGATTACCGGATGATTGAGTTGGATGGTACGCCCAATAAGTCAAGACTGGGTGCAAATGCCATTCTCGGGGTTTCAATGGCAGCAGCAAGGGCAGCAGCAGAAGCCCACGCATTGCCGCTTTACAGATACCTGGGGGGAGTTAATGCCAGATATCTCCCGGTTCCCATGATGAACATCATAAACGGCGGCGCACATGCTGCCAATAATCTTGATATCCAAGAGTTTATGATCGTACCCGTGGGAGCTTCGAACATTGCCGAGGCCGTCCGGATGGGTGCTGAAACCTTTCAGAACCTCAAGGCTATACTGAAAAGAGAGAACCTTAATACGGCTGTGGGTGATGAAGGGGGCTTTGCACCGGATTTGAAATCGAATGAGGATGCTATAATAAAGATCATGGAGGCCATCGAAGCTGCCGGATACGGGCCCGGGAAAGAGATCGGGCTTGCTATGGATGCTGCTGCAAGTGAATTCTATAAAGATGGCAGCTATGTGCTGAAATCGGAAGACAGGACCCTGACTTCAGAGGAGATGGTGGACTATTATGAGTCTCTGACAGATAAATATCCCATTCTTTCCATAGAAGACGGGCTTGCCGAGCAGGACTGGGATGGTTGGAACCTGATGACCCAGAGACTGGATAACTGTCAGGTTGTGGGGGATGATGTCTTTGTCACCAATCCTGAAATTTTTGCCAAAGGTATTGAAAACGGTATCGCAAATTCCATTCTTATCAAGCTGAACCAGATCGGAACGGTGACGGAAACCCTCAACACCATTAATCTGGCAAAGCAGGAATTTTATACCACAGTCATATCCCACAGGTCCGGGGAAACAGAAGATACCTTTATCGCTGACCTCGCTGTTGCTGTAAACGCTGGTCAGATAAAAACAGGCTCCATGTCCCGTACAGATCGGGTCGCCAAGTACAATCAACTCATCAGGATTGAAGAGGAACTCGGTAAAGGCGCCGTATTTGCAAATAATGTTTTCATATCTGAATGGGTGGAGTAACGGTATCCTGCTTTTTTCATGATACATAAATATGAAATTTCACATCCCCCGAATCAGTGGTAAATCTATAATGAACTCATTTTCATTCGGAAAAATCTCTGAATTCGGGGAGTCTGGAAATTTCTGTCTGACACATAATAATCGGTGAGTCATATAATTCTGTATATCTCACTGTGCAGATTTAAAAAACGGTTGTCAGGTTTGTAAGCACATATTTCAAGCCAGATATGAAAAAAATTGGCAGCATATTCCTGTCTGCTGTATGGAAAAAATCAACGGAATCAATCTGAAAGAAGGTTTACCAAGAGGTTGGAACTGATTACACCGATGGAGGTTTCCTATGAATAAATACAAAGAGGAAAAATCACTTCTGAAAGTAAGAGAATGGAAAGAGAAATCCTATCAGGAAAGTAAAAATCTTTCCGCTGAGGAGTATATCGAAAAATTGAAAGCAACTGCTCAGAAAATCATGTCCGACTATCACCTTCACTTAGAAAGAGTTTCTTTGTAAAAAAACTGACACAGAGGCTGATAGAATTAAAAGCGTCTGTTGGTGAAGGATCAGAAGCTGTTTGATCGGACTCCGAGGCTGAATTAAAACAGACCGGTTGAGCTAAAAGGACTCAAGCATACGTTTAAAACGGACGATCAAAACAAGTGAACTTCATCTCACCGCAGAAGGACAGCAAGTTGAACTGCGGGGTATTTATCTGATCCTAAGTCAAAGAAGCCCGGTAAGAAGCGCCTTACCGCACGGCATTTGCTTAATTCGGGACTGACAGGTTTATGGAAAGACCGCACTGATATAAACGGGATAGTGCGGAATATGCGCGCCAACTTCGGGAGCAGGCTCAAAGGCAGCATCTGAGGAAGAATCAACCTGAAAATCAGACCACCGGAAAATGAGGTAAAGATGGCTTGTAATCCGAAATACATATTTGTAACAGGCGGTGTGCTTTCATCTCTTGGCAAAGGGCTTGCCTCCGCGTCCATCGGGGCACTCCTGGAAAGCCGGGGGCTTGCAGTTACAATTCAGAAACTTGATCCTTATATTAATGTGGATCCCGGAACCATGAACCCTTTCCAGCATGGCGAGGTGTTTGTGACAGATGATGGCACAGAAACGGATCTGGATCTGGGTCATTATGAGCGGTTCACCAGTGCCCGCATGAACCGGAATAATAATTTTACTACTGGAAAAATTTATGATTCTGTGATCCAAAAAGAGCGGCGGGGAGATTACCTGGGCGGCACTGTGCAGGTTATCCCGCATATTACAGACGAGATTAAGCGCAGCATAAAGCTTGCAGCAGCGTCCGCGGATATCCTGATTGTGGAAATCGGGGGAACCATCGGTGATATCGAGAGCCTTCCTTTCCTTGAGGCAATCCGTCAGTTCAAGGCCGATGTGGGAAAAGAGAATGTGATGTACATTCACCTGACCCTTGTCCCGTATATAGGAACTTCCGGGGAACTGAAAACAAAGCCGACCCAACACAGTGTAAAAGAGCTTCGGAGCATCGGCATCCAGCCGGATATTCTTCTTTGCCGCACAGACAGATATCTGTCAAAAGATATCAAATCCAAAATAGCCCTGTTTTGCAATGTCAGCGAAAATGCGGTGATCACGGCAAAAGATGTGGACTGCATTTATGAGGTTCCTCTTATATTTAATAAGGAAGGGCTGGACGACAGGATTATGGAACTGCTTCACATCTGGACCCGTGCCCCCAGGCTCGAAGCATGGGAAACCCTTGTCAGAAAGCTCAGGGAACCGGAATATTCCGTAACCATCGCGATTGTCGGGAAATACACTGACCTTACAGAGTCATACAAGAGCTTGAACGAAGCATTATATCACGGCGGAATACCGAACAACTGCCGCGTGAACCTTTTGTTTGCAGATTCAGAAAAAATCACCCGGGATAACTGCAAAGCAATGCTTTCCGATGCGGATGGCATACTGGTTCCCGGGGGGTTCGGTTCAAGAGGCATTGGCGGCAAAATCTGCACAGTATCATATGCCAGGGAAAACAAGATTCCTTTTTTCGGAATATGTCTTGGAATGCATGTGGCCATTGTTGAGTTCGCACGCAATATGGCAGGTCTGGAAAATGCACACAGTTCCGAAATTGATAAAAATACGCCCGATCCGGTTATTTACCTGATGACAGAGTGGTATGACGAAAAGACCGGAACCATCCAGAACAGGGATGCTGACTCAGATAAGGGCGGGACCATGCGGCTGGGGGCATATCCCTGTCATCTGAAATCGCCCAGCCTGGCATCTGAGGCATATACTACTGAAAAAATTTCAGAAAGACATCGTCACAGGTATGAATTCAACAACACATATAAAGAGAGATTTGAGGAAAACGGTCTGGTCATCAGCGGTGTGTCGCCTGATGGTGAACTGGTTGAAATCATCGAACTCCGGGATCATCCGTGGTTCCTCGGATGCCAGTTTCATCCTGAGTTCAAATCCCGTCCCATGGATCCCCATCCCCTTTTCAGATCATTCATAAAAGCGTCTCTGAAAGCATCTGAATTCCGCCGATTGTCTCCTTCCTGAATTTTATACTTTCGCAGTTTCCGGGGAGTGCAAAAAAAAACTGTTTTTGCAAAAATATGATTTTTGCACTCCGATATACACCGGGTTTTTATAATGATCCGGGAAAAGCAGCACTTCATGTATCTTTACGGATTAAATAAAATCAGCAGATT
>JAUCGG010000302.1 GCA_030378015.1 Desulfococcaceae bacterium HSG8 | reverse complement strand
TTGATTTGACAACCCCGATCATTTTCAAGTATATAAATAACCCGATTAAGCATGTAATAGGATAATTTCAAATAAAAACAGATATTTAATATCAAGATTTGGGTAGTGTTCTACTTCGGGATATCCTATTATAAAGCATAGCCAGAAGTAGAACACTACCAAGATTTGCTGGTTGCAACGGACCACTGACAACTGACAAAAAAAGAAGGAGGTACGCACGTATTAACAAGCAGAGAATAAAAACTATTTTTTTTCTGCTCATTTTTCTTATGCTATGCAACAATAATGCATTCGGCATTTCACAAAGTCACAAGCTGATAAAACTCGGCTATACCCGTCATGAGGTTGACCAGATACTTTCTGGTCAGAAGACGAGAAAACAGATTGATTATGAACGCAGACCGGGGCTGGATTCCCGCGGGCATCTGAAGGAACCAAAGGATCGGATAAGGTATAAGTCCGGACATATAAAGCCTGTTCATAAACATCGGAATACCAGGAAAATATCTTTCGACAAAAAAGCGGTGTCTGGCACGGAGTCGGGGAAAGAGCGGTCTTCTGATAAAAAAATAAATGCTGATTTGAAAAATGAGTTACACCCGAATGAACTGAAGTATTTTAAAACAGCCAGATCAGCGGCAGAAAAATACAGCGTGGATGTGAGCTGGCTGCTGGCGATTATAAAGGCAGAATCGGGTTTTAATCATAAAGCGGTTTCTCCGAAAGGGGCTGTTGGGCTGATGCAGTTGATGCCGGATACAGCCGCTTACCTTGGTATAGAAGATCCGCTTGAACCGAGAACAAATATCTATGGCGGCGCAAAATATTTTGCAGAGCAGGTTGAAACATTTGGTCGCATGGATCTGGCGCTGGCTGCATATAACGCAGGGCCGGGCCTGGTTAAAAGGCTGAGAAGAGTTCCGATTATCAGGGAGACCCTGGAATATATTGCCAGGGTTTTCGACTATCAGGAGGAGTATTCGATGATTATCAGGAAGGTGTTTTAAACTAGGAGTGCAAAAATAGAGCGAAGCGGTTTTTGGCATACTGCTACAGGTGCAAAAAACCGCTTCGCACTCCTTTTTTTATTCATATTCTTCCGCAATTCTCAGGAAAATCGGCTTGATTCGTATTCCTGACAACCGCAGTGTCTTCTTGTTGATGTAAGGAAGAATTCTGTCACTGACCACAATTCCCCCTGATGCCCCGTATTCCACATCCCCTTCAAAGGGAGAAAAGATGATAACCCTCTGTTTCTTTCCGTAATGAAGCACCGCGTCAAGTCCGGAGCCGATTTTCTGTGTCAGGAAGATGCCTGCAAGACGCGTTTTTTCATAGCCTTCCAAGGAAGTCGCTATTTCCACCCGTATCGGAATCCTGCGGATTTTTCCGATATTTTCTAAAAAATCAGCCATTTCTTTAGCTTTTTTTTCTTTGTTCACGTAAGTCAGCAACAGGAGAAGTTTGCCATCTTCCCCCTGTTTACCCGCGATATCCATGTCCGCAGCCAGTAAACTCGGAAAGAGTTCAAGCCCCGCCGAAACGCGCCACTCCTCTCTCCCTCCCGCGAAAAGCATCGAGGGAATAAGGAGTAAGATAATCAATAACGCTGTGATGAGCGTTCGGCATTCCGAATTTGACTGATCACGATACACGATACACTGGCTCCTGGTTCACAGACGGATTCTGCCCGTCATATTAACTCATTGAAATTATACAGGCGATGGGGCAGAATCCCACTCTATGACAAACATTAAAAAGTATGTGAAATCTTTATCCACCACCATCTCTCAGGTTCGGAAATCTCATTTCTGCCGAAATCATCCTGGCGGACAGAGTAACGAATATCTTCTTCAAAAAGATTTTTGACGCCGGCACTCAGGATCAATCCTTCAAATCCCATATCAAAAATATTCGCTGTAAGATTAACGGTGTGATATTTATCCGAATCATCTCTGCCATCATCATAATATATATCTTCACGTCCTCCTGCATAGGAGTATTGCAACGCAAAGAGCAGGGAATGAGATGGGCGGTATATCATGCCTATATTCGCTAACCATTCCGCGGCTTGGGGGATTTCTTGGCCCGTCTCACGTTCTTTTGTTTTCACATAGGAAAGATTGCCGTCAAGTTTCAATGTATCGCGGATAAGCTGGCGTTCCAATTCCAGTTCTGTTCCACTGCTGTAAAATTTCTCGGGATTTTCCCTCATGTCTCCGATCCTGGTTCTGCTGTCGGAGTAAAAAAGAGTGATCCGGGCAACAGTATCGAGACTCCTGAAAATGTAACCCAGCTCACAGGTATCAATTATCTCAGATTCAATATCAGAAATACCAAGGGTCGGATCACTGGCGTATAATTCCAGGAAAGTCGGGGGACGAAAAGCCCTCGCATACTGTGCCTTCAATATATGGCGTCGTGACGCGGATGGCTGTTTATTCAGGCGGTAAACCGCTGCAAATCTCGGACTGACCTTTTCCCCGATATCATCATAATGATCGTAACGCATTCCCCCGGTCAGGGTAAAACGTTCACTGATGCGGAATTCATCCTGTATTGTAACACTGTTTATCAGACGGTCCATGCCTTCAAACTGCCTCACGGAACTGACTGGCGAAAAATCGTAATCAGGAGCAACATGAAGTACAGACTCCTCACCGTTCTGGCATACATCTTTCAGTTCTGATCTGGCAAATGCCCATTCCGCAAGTATCCTGTGGCGTTCCCCCAGTTTCCAGATCAGTTCGATTCCGCCGTGAAGCAGACTTTCATCATAGTTTAACCCGTACATCCAGCCATTCGGATATATATTCGCAAGCTGATATGAATAGGAATCAGTATTCTCAGCCTCGAATTCCTGTTTCTGCCATCCCAGTTTCAAATTCGCGCGCAGGGACGGAGAAAACCTCATTTTCTGATGCACGGAAATGCTCCACTGATTCATCTTATAGAAATCTTCCTGTTTGTTTTCAAATAGATGAGTGTGGAGTGAGAAATCTTTGTAATCCAGGGTAAAGATGCCCGATCTGTAATCCTTTCTTTTCTTATCAGTATCGTAAGTCTCATTGACATCAAAATCTTTTTCTGCAAATTCAGGGATATTCGGCCTGGCTCCATCGTCATCTTCTTCTCCGTGGAAAATCTCATGGGGTGCGTCAAAGGTTTCATCCGCACCGACAATGCAGGATTCCTCGGGATTGCTTCCTGCTAACATCATGGAACTGACCCCCCCGGGACTGCTCACATTTTCGCTCTCTGATCTCAGCCCGGCAATATTCAGGCTCATGAAGATATCCCTGTCCGGTATATCCAGGGAAAAAATTCCGCCGCTTTTATAAGTATTATCACTCTCCGCACCGCCGAATATCCGCGTATCTTTCCGGCGGGTTATGATGTTCATCACACCGGCATAAGCAAATTCCCCGTGAATAGCGGAACCGGGCCCCCGCATGATTTCAATTCGTTCAACCTGCTCTGTCGGTATATTGGGAACCGGATCAATCCCGAAGGTCGTTGTCAGGGGAACCCCGTTTAAAAGCACTTTGATATGGCCGGAAGCAAATATCCTTGGTATTCCCCTTACCAGTGTCTTACCGAATTTGTCGGAAGATAGAGAAAAGCTGATGCCCGGAACCAATGCCATTGCCTCCCCGATAGTCCCGATTCCCCGGGCCTCCAGGTCATCTCCGTAATACACCGTTACCATCCCGGGAACAAAATCAGCGTTCATACGGGTTCTGGTGGCCAATTCAGTATGTTTTTCCAGTATCTCCAAGAGCCTGCGCTCCTCTTCAGAAATGATATCTGCCGGTCCCTTTTCAGCCGAAACCTGAGGCAAGGGCACTGCTGCCAGAGCAACCAATATTAACATCAAAAAGCATTTTTTCATAGTTGTTGACATACCTTACATCCAAATCCGCCAGCAGTTTATAAGACATTTTTCCGAAACATGAACCCAGAGCAGATGACCAAACACCAAACATACGATCCTGTTTTCTGTTTTATATGTCACTTACAGATAGCCTTTGTCAAAATATTTGCTGGCAAAATTGAGGAAAAAATGGTTAAAAAACGGAAAAAAAGCCATACATGGCATGATATTTGCTTGCCAAGATTGAATGATCTTCGTCCGGGTCCCATGGATAGTCGAAAACTTCTGCATAAATCGGAAAACATCCGTTTTCCGATTTTTATAGAAAGTCCGCGGATAACGGAGTGCCAAACTTACAGTTTGGCAAGCGAGCGCAGCGAAGCTTGCGCATACACTCCTGCCAAACTGCAAGTTCGGCACTCCGCAGACTTTCATGTTTTGTTGTGGCCGTCAGATCATGGCCGTTTATATGAAAGTCTCAATAATNCNATAAA
>JAUCGG010000343.1 GCA_030378015.1 Desulfococcaceae bacterium HSG8 | reverse complement strand
AATTCGTAATACGTAATACGTAATACGTAATGCCGATATAATCTATGAAAGCTGACAACAAGGTTATCAAAAGGCATATCATGTTCACGCATTACGCATTACGTTTCACGTTTCAGATCATCCACCGTGATAACCGCTGATACATCATCCACATGCTTTCGGACATTTTCAAGCCCGCCCTCTTGGCGGTCAACAAGAATGACTGCTTTGACCACTTCCAGTCCTTCTGAGCGGGCCCGTTCGATTGCTTTGATTGTTGAACCGCCGGTTGTTACCACATCGTCTATGATGACAACCCGCTCTCCCGGGGACATGTCCCCTTCAACCCATTTGACAATTCCATGATCTTTCTGTTCTTTGCGTATGGAAAATGCTTTTACGGGATGCTGATTTAATTCAGACGCGAAAGCTGTTGCAACGGCAATGGGATCTGCGCCGAATGTCAGCCCGCCCACACCGCTGACATCCAGGTCTTTTATAACATCAGATATCAGGTGACCGATAAGATACATTCCCCTAGGGTGCAATGTAACAGGTTTGCAGTTGACATAAAATTGGCTCATTCTTCCGGAAACCAGTTTGAAAACAGGTTCCTGACTGTATTTGAATGATTTCTGACAGATTAGTTTTATGAGTTCTTTTTTCATTATAGCCTTAATAAATTGAGATGGATTTTACCACCATTCGATGGTGGGGAACTCCAAATAGATAATAACCCGATTCGGCCCCTCTCTTGCTCGGTTCGGATTGACAAATCCGAACCAGCGGCGGGGATTTGTCAATTCCCGCGAGCACGCGGGTATTTTATTTATTGGGAAATCCCTCACTACCTCCGAGTTATTTTTCGGACATAAGAAAAATGGTTGATTTTAAGGTGATAATCAGATAAAAAAGCCCCTGCCGAACTGGAAGAAGCCTGTTTAAAGGGATTCAGCAGGGGCTTTGAGCAAGGAAAACCGAGGACGGCACTCCCTGGACTCTGAATAAAATATATCAGTAAAATCCATGCAGGTCAAATCAAAATTATAGGGAGCCAGAAAATCAGATCGGAGTTTACAGATAAACACTCAGTCATCCGGCTGTTTCATGTTCATAAGCGTTATGATGCAAAAAACGCTTTGATTGATATCAGTTTTGATGTTACCCGGAATGAGTTCCTTTTTATTACCGGCCCCAGCGGGGCAGGGAAAACCACGCTGATGAAGCTGCTCTACCTGGGAGAACGCGCGTCAGAAGGGCAGATCATCATTGACGGCATAAACCTGTCAAGGATTTCCCGCAGGCGGATACCTTTTTTAAGAAGGAAATTCGGTATCATATTTCAGGATTACAAGCTGATACCTACAAAAACAGTGTTTGACAATATCGCGCTGGTCGTGGAAGCTGTGGGGACCAAAAAAAGGCTGATCCGGAAAAAGGTGAAAAGTGTGCTGAGAACCGTGGGAATGGAAGAAAAGTCAGGCATTTTTCCCCAAAGCCTTTCTGGAGGGGAGCAGCAGCGTGTAGCGGTGGCAAGGGCAGTTGCGGGGAACCCTAGTATTATCCTGGCGGATGAACCCACCGGCAGTCTGGATTCGGAATCTGCCAGTGTTATTTTTAACCTTCTTAAAGCGTTCCATAAGCATGGCGCCACTGTGATGATTGCAACCCATGATACTGATCTGATCCGCAGAACCGGCGGGCGTGTGATTATCCTCGAGCAGGGACGCATTCAGACATCCACGGTCATCCCGAAACTGGACTGATGCTGCATTTTTTCAGAAGATCTTTACAGGATATATTGGCGAACAGGTTTCTTAATGCAGTTTCCATCGTCAGCATTTCCCTGTCCGTGCTTATTGTAGGCACGTTTGCACTGTTTTTTATAAATGCAGACGGGCTTATGGATTTCTGGACAAAAGGCATACGGATCATGGCATACCTTGAACCGGATACCCCTGATGAAAAGATTTCAGATATAAGCCTTAAAATCCACGGGATAACCGGTGTCAGCCAAGCCCGTTTCATCTCAAAGTCGGAAGCCCTGGAAAAGTTCAGGGAGCAGATGGCCCGCCAGTCCTCACTGATTGATGACTTGGAAGAAAACCCCCTGCCGGACGGATTTGAAATCTGCATGACAGAAGTTTCCCGGAAGTGGGAAAATTTTGAAAATATAGCAAAGCAGGTCGAAAATCTTCCCGGGGTGGATGAGGTGGAATATGGGCAAAAATGGCTCGGACGGGTGATAAACATATTTAACCTGCTCAGGCTGACGGGATATGCAATGGGCTGCCTCTTTTTTATGGCAACAGTATTTTTCGTGGCAAACACAATGCGGCTGGTTCTCTATTCAAGGCGTGAGGAGATTGAGATCATGCGTATGGTGGGCGCTTCCGACGGTTTTATCAAAGATCCTTTTTATATCCAGAGCATTACCCAGGGGGCCCTGGGGGGAATCATCGGACTCGGTGCATTGTTCCTGATGTTCAATTTTGTGATCGGAAGCTGGCAACTGGAAATCGGAAGCTGGGAACTGAAAATCGGACTCAATTTTGAATTCCCGATAGCAGATTTCCAAATCCTGTTTCTTCCGCCTGAAATTCTGATCAGCATATTGCTGGGAAGCATGTTTGTCGGATGGATGGGGTGTTATCTTTCTCTTAAACAATTTTTGGAAAATTGAAATTTATTTATAATCAGTAGATGTAGTACACCACTTTTTAAGTTCGTCCCCCCTTTTTTTAAAGGGGGCCGGGGGGATTTTATGTTACAAAAAAAGGGTGTTGCGGCAGAAATCCCCCCCGTCCCCCCTTTAAAAAAGGGGGAGGAACTTACAAGTTAATGTAGTGCCCAAATAAATTTTGACAAGTGCATTTATAAAGGAACAACTTGTCAAAACTTATTTGGTCGGGCAGTAGATGGAAAGTATCCCGAAAAGCTCGCTTGGGATTGGCAAATCCCAAGCATTTCCGGCGGATTTGTCAATCCGCCGGGAGCGGTTTGTTACTCGTTCCCAGGCTCCGCCTGGGAATCCATTCGGCAAGGCTCTGCCTTGCGAGACATCTGTTTTAACCCTTCGGTTTTACGCTGAAACACGAGGCAGAGCCTCTCCGGATGCGTTCCCTGGGAACGAGAATTTCCTACTTTTCAGGAATGCGCCAAACTGAAATTTATTTGTAATTTGGTGTTTAGGATGAAATCACAAAGAGTTATCAGAATAGTCCTGTTATGTTTACTTTTTTTCGGGATTTCCGACCTTCAGGCAAATGTAAAAATCAAGCATTTCAAGAAAGAAGCAGAGAATATAGATAATAAGATAGAAAAAAACAGAGCCAAGCTGAAGACATTTGACAAGAAGGAAAATAATATTATCAGCAGTCTGCATAAAGCAGACTTGTCACTCAGCAAAGCCCGGAACAAGGTGGCTGCCCTCAGGTCAGAAATTGCCGGGTTTGAAAAAAAGATAGCTGAAACCACGGCAGCTTCCGAAGACCTGATGAAGCAGATACAGATCAGCGAAGATTACGCATCCCGGCGCATGGCCGCGCTTTACAAGCTGAACCGGCTGGGGAAAATCCATATTCTTGCATCCTCGGATTCCGTAGCTGATTTTTTCCAACGCAAGATGAGCTTGGAACGCATCCTTTCCCATGACGAAAATACTCTGGAAAATCTTACTTCCGACAGGGAAAAACTCCGCAAAAATCTGGACACGCTGAATGCTCAGAAAAAGGAAAAACTCCTGCTTGAAGCAGACTTCAAAAAGCAGGCCAAGGTTATGACCCGCAAAAAAGCCGAGCGATCCAAGCTGCTTGCAGATATCCGAAAAGAAAAATCCCTTACCTTGGCTGTCATCGAATCTTTAAAACGGGCAGCAGGGGAATTGGATCGTAAAATTCAGAATTTAAGAGCACTTATCATGAAGCCCCGCCAGATAGAACCGGATAAAAATGTGCCCCCGGGAAAATTTTCCACTTTTAAAGGCTTGCTAAAAATGCCGGTTGAGGGTAAAATCATTTCTTTTTTCGGGCCCTATGAAAATACAGAGTTCAAAGTAAAAAATTTTCAAAAAGGGATTGATATTAAATCAGAACGGGGAAAGCCGGTACAGGCAGTCTGCGAAGGCCGGGTCATCTATTCCGGATGGTTTAAGGGGTACGGAAACATGATTATCATTGATCACGGGGATCATTATTACACCCTTTATGCACATGCTGAGGAGCTTTTTAAAAAGGAAGGGGATAATGCAGAAGCAGGGGAGGTAATCGCAACCGTGGGAGATACCGGCTCAATGGGTGCCCCGGGGTTGCATTTTGAAATACGCCACCACGGGAAAGCCATGAATCCGATGCCGTGGCTTAAAAAAGGTTAAAATATTGGATATTGGAAAATTTAAGAATAAA
>JAUCGG010000058.1 GCA_030378015.1 Desulfococcaceae bacterium HSG8 | reverse complement strand
GGAGCAGGCCTTTTATATCATGGAGACAGGCAAACTGATTCATGATCGGGTTTCCCGGGTTTTTGCAGGACATGCAGCGAGGGACAGGAAGAAAAAGGAATTATATGAATTGTCCATATCGCAGCTTTATGCGGTAAAGGCCACACGGAACAAGGGGGAAGTTACCATTACAGAATTATCCGAACTCTTAAATGTTTCCCCCCCCTCCGCGTCTGCGATGGTGGATCGGCTGGTGGAAAAAGGCATCCTGACGCGGGAGCGCAGTGCGAAAGATCGGCGTAAAGTGGTGGTCAGCGTTTCTCCTGAGGCGATTGAGTCTATAGAAAAAGTTGAGAAAAAGATTTTGAATTCGTTTATCTGTCTGATCCAAAAGATCGGGCCAGAGACCGCTCACAACTGGTGTGAGGTGCTGGCCCGGGTCAAAGAAGTCTTGGAAGGAGAGAGGTGAGATCAATGGAATCACGCAAGTCATCAAGGTCGTTTCTGAATGTAATCATACGCCTGGTTATCTGTGCGGCAGTGATTTTTATCGGGGTGGCAGGAATGCGCACCCTGGCGAAGATGAAAAAGCCGCCGGCCGAAGCCAAGTATGAAGAACGCCCCATGCGGGTGGAAGTCCTCCGGGTTGAAACCGAAGACGTACCCATAGCCATTACAGGTTACGGAGAAGCAAAAGCATTGAACGTCGTATCACTTGCTCCTGAAGTTTCCGGAAAGATTGTAGCAATCCATCCGAAACTGGAAGTCGGGGAAATGATTTCAAAAGGGGATATCCTGTTTAAAATTGATCCTCAGAATTACAAAGCATCTGACAGGGAGGCCGGTGCGACAGTCCGACAGTTGAAAAACACCATTGCCCGGCTGAAAAAACAGTACGAAATTGACCGGGAACGCATGAAGACCATTGAGCGAAACCGGGAACTGGCGAAAGCTGAATTTGAAAGAATCCGCAGCCTGTTTGAATCCGACAGCGTGGGAACACGTTCCGGGGTGGACAGGGCAGAGCAGGCATTCAACGCGGCCGCGGATCAGGCAGACCAGATGGCCCAGACCGTCCAACTGTACCCGATTCGGATCAGAGAGGCGGAAAGCAGTCTTTCCGCAGCCCGGGCAGGGCTTTCCATCGCGAGGGTAAACCTGAAACGGTGCGAAGTCAGGGCACCTTTTGACGGACGAGTCAAAGAGGTTGCGCTGGAGACAGGCCAATACGTTACCCCGGGCCTCAGCGTCCTGACACTTGCAGATGATTCAGTGCTGGAAATGCGGGTTCCGCTGGACAGCCGGGACGCTCGAAAGTGGCTGCTTTTCAGCAATGAGAATCATAAAAAAACAGCCTGGTTTAATTCGCTTCATCCGACCCCGTGCAAGCTCCGCTGGACAGAAGACACCGGGGATCATTACTGGGAGGGCAGGCTCCACCGGGTCGTAAAATTCAATCAGCAGACCCGCACACTCACCGTGGCGATCAGGATCAAGGCTAAGAATGCCCTGTCAGAGGGAGCCGAGAAACTGCCGCTGGTCGAGGGCATGTTCTGCTCGGTGGAGATTCCCGGCAAGACCCTGCAAAATGTGATGCGGCTGCCGAGATGGGCCGTCAGTTTTGAAAATACCGTATATGTTTCGGCAGGTAAGCGGCTGAAGACCCTACCCGTCGAAGTAGCGCGAGTACAGGGAGAAGAGACTTTCGTAGCAGGGGGGCTTGCCCCCGGGGATATGGTGATCACCACCCGTCTGGTTGATCCTCTGGAAAACGCGTTGTTGGAAATTATGGAATAGAATAAAAAAACAAGGCGCAACAATTGCAAAGCAGCCCGTGAATCTCGCAAAGCAAGCTTTGCACTCCGCTTTCGGAAATTCCCGAACCGATAATTGACTATCTGATATTTTTATGGCATATTACACATATGTTTAATAAAAAACAACTTGTGCAGGCACACACATCGCCCCAGGCAGGGATGATGTTCTATGATTCTGTTGAATCCGCCCGGGATGACACAGACCTGACAGGCTACATGTCGGCTATTGAACGTGCCTGGAATGTGCTGAATCTGGACGGCATTCTTTGCCTGGATGCCCGGCCTGTTTTATATCTGAAAAATTACGGGCGTCCCTTTGCAGCGCGTGAACGGATCCTCCTGCAAAAGCTTTTCTGGAACCAGGGAGTCGCGAATGTGCTTGTCCTGGCTGATCCTGTATCCGTCTATATATATTCAGGGCTGGCCAGACCATCAGGTGACCGTCCAAATGTGACAGATAGGGATAAAAAAGAAACCGCACTGGTGGAGACACTGACCCAAGCCGATTATGTGATGCGGATTCAGTCTTTCTTTCATAATCTGGCGACTGGTCACTATTACGAAACCAACAGGGATTATTTCAGCCCGGATCAGACCGTAGATTCATGGTTGACGGATAACCTCCGGGATTTTCGCAATGCCCTGATCAAAGGCGATAAAAAACTGGAGACCAAGGATGCACATGCCTTCATCGGAAGAATTTTTTTTCTCTGTTACCTGCTTGACCGGGGCATTGTCTTTGTCGGAAAAACAGGGCGGAATCAGACCGGAACCGCGTTGCTGGCGGAAGTGCTGGAGGAAAAAACACCGGAAGCGCAGATTGATTATCTCTATGAGTTGTTCAGGGGTCTGAAATACCGGTTCAACGGCAATATGTTCGACCAGGATATTGAGGCTGAAAAATCCCTGATCCGCCCATTTCACCTTAAAAAAACGATTCTTTTCCTCGGTGGTCATGATGTGGGAAGCGGGCAGCGCGCCCTGGGTTTCTGGCCCTATGATTTCAAGATGATCCCTGTTGAAACCATCAGCGCAATTTATGAAGATTTTCTGACCACTGAAGATCGGGAAACCCAGAGAAAAAAAGGAGTATTCTATACGCCCCGATTTCTGGCCGAGATGCTTGCGGATGTGGCTGTAGATGAAGAACCGAAAGCTTATAGCTGGTCTTTTCTCGATCCTTCCTGCGGATCGGGCATTTTCCTGGTGATCCTTTTCAACCGCCTTGCCAATCACTGGCTTCGCAACAGGAAGAAAGTGCCATATATCACCAAAGCCAAAGCCTTAAAGCGAATCCTTGTCCGGCAGATTTGCGGAGCGGATGTGTCTGAAACTGCCTGCAGGATCGCCTGTTTCAGCTTGTACCTGGCTTACCTGGATTTTTTTGATCCCCCGGATATTGTAAAACATATGAAAAGAACCGGGGAACCATTGCCGAAACTGCTGGACTACGGTGATGATCCGGATCATCCGTCACCTGATATTCCCGTGATTTACCGAGCTGACTTTCTTGCAAAAGAGACCCTTGCCGGGAAAAAATTCGATTGCGTTATTGGAAATCCGCCCTGGGAAGGCAGGGGAAGCAAACAAATTGCCCTGAAATTTATAGAAAAAGTACCGCAGCTTCTCCGAACCGGCGGAACATGCTGTCTTTTGCTCCCGGCAAAAATTTTGCAAAACCAGACTGACGCATTCCAGGCCAGATGGCTTTCACAGGTGACATTGGAAAAGGTGTTGCAGTTGGCGGATTATCGCCATCTGCTGTTTCAGAATGCTAAAACCCCGGCTTTTATTGCACGTTTCATAAATAAACCACCTAGGTTGAATCAGCATATGGTGGAATATACCGCACCGAAATTCAACCGCAGCGGACTTCGCAAAGGGCTTATCATTGTCAATCCTTCTTCACGGACATGGATACCGCTGATCGACGTTATTTCGGCTGCCCAGACAAAAACTGCCCCGCTTGTTTGGAAACGCCGCGCGTGGGGCACCCATCGTGATCAGAAACTTCTTGATCTGCTTCAGTATCTGCCCAGATTGAAAGAAAACATTGATATGCATGGTGAACTGCGCAAGCGAGGATCGGAAAGAACAAAAAGATGGATTGCAGGTCAGGGTATCAAGCCGTGGCCGAAATCGAAAGAGGAATCAGATCGCCCCGGCAAACCGATCATATGGCCGCCTGATACTCGTTTTATTGAAACGGGAACTTGGAACAGCGACTTATTGTTATTGAAATATGATACGATAAATTTAGAAGAAAGATTCAGAAAAAAGCAATATCGTTCGGATATTTTATACAGTCAGCCACTGTCGGAACTGTTTTGTCATCCCATGATTCTTATCAGCCAGGGATTCAGCAAAATAACTTACTGTGATTTTGATGTACTTTTTCAGCATTCTTTACAATCAATTGCCGGGCCGGAAGAAGATGCGAATCTGCTGATGTTTCTTACGGCTTATCTTCGTTCGAACTTGGCAAGATATTTTCTTTTCCACACTTCGGCAAACTGGGGAAGCGAAAGAGACAAAGTCCATCTCACCGAGCTTTTGCGTGTTCCGTTCCCTTTACCGGGAAATGAATTCATCTCTCCGGATGCTGAAAAAATCGTAGGGGAATTCGCTGATAAATTTCATAAGCTTCGCGATGACCTGCAAGATATTCATAGTGCGTTAAAAACAAAAAGCAAAGACCATTCCCTGTTTGATGCAGATGAAGCCGGGTTCGGAAAAAAATGGCAGGGGGAAAGAAAAATACGGGTTGACAGACTGCAAAAAGAAGTCGAGCCGATGATTTACCGATATTTCGGTTTGACAGACCAGGAAATCAGCCTTGTGGAAGATACGGTTCGGGTTTTCATACCCAGTTCTGCTCCGAACAGTTGGAGGGCTGAAAAAGCCGTAACGCTTAACCCTGTAGATAATACAAAGGTTGAACCCTATGTTGCCCAAGGACTGAAGGCTTATGCAGATACACTGAGCAGGACATTGAATCAATGGGCAAGGGCCGAAGGTTCAGATTATTGTCTATGCGCTGAAGGTGGTATAGATAAAGAAACCGGTCTGGCAATGGTCACACTCCGTCTTTCCGAAACAGAAGCCGTTTATCGGAAAAAAACACTGTCCCAAAAGCTTGTGGAAGTATTGAACAGTTATTATAAAAATGTTTCGAAGAATAACGGAACAATGCGCTATGAACGTGATATTCTTGTTTTCCAAGGAGATGAAATACACATTGTGCGTCCGAATATCCTTTTAAATTGGACCCGGACCGCTGCCCTTAATGATGCTGCAAGAATATACGGAGATATCGCTCTTGTCGGAAAGGAACCAGCATGAGCGGTGACGCAGGAGCTTTTAAAAAATTATTTCCGAATGAACATATTCTGTTCCATTCTTGATGTCAGTAACACCATTCAGAAGAAAACAGACAATGACAGGGAAGATCGGATTACCACAAGAATCTGTGCCCGTTTAAACTGGATTCCGGCATTTCGGGACGGGCCTTTGGCTATCCATCCCCAACAGGAAATTTTTTCCCAGGATATTGATGCGGATCACGTTGCAGGCAGGGTTGATATCCTTGTATCCTGCGGCAGGGGATCGCATGTTTATTTCGCCATAGAGGCAAAAAGACTGCGCTTTCATACTCCCAAGGGCAAGTTCAAAACCGGAAATGATGAATATGTGAACGCCGGAATGATGCGTTTTGTCAGCGGCCAGTACGCTCCTTTGATGGAAACCGGAGCCATGTTGGGATACGTTTATGACGGAGAAACAGGCAAAGCCCGCTCCGGCGTTGCCAGCTATATCCGCGGCAAAGAAAAAGAACTCAGGCTCAGGAAACCGAAACGGCTGATGCGCTCTGAAATATTGCCGGATAAAAATGTAGATGAAACGAATCACGATTTAGGACAGCGGGCATTTACCATTTACCATATTTTTACAGGAGTTTAATCAGCAGATGGAAAAAGTTCGTAGTTCCGCCTTCAGGCGGTTTGTTCTGTGAAAGGAACTCTCTGTTTTTAAAGAGACCGCCTGAAGGCGGAACTACGAACCGTACCTGATTTTCCATCTGCTGTTACTATACCCGAAAGTTCGGTTGCGCCAGGATGTGGCTTTTAATTCTCAATGAAGCGATTTCAGAGGAACGACCGCTTTATAGCGTATAATATACTATTTGGGAGGTATAGCGAGGAAAACATGAAACAGATACTGACCGCTTTTGCGCGGAACACAGTTTTTGCAAATATCGTATTGGTCCTGATCTTCCTGGCCGGGGGAATTGCAGCATTCTCCATGATCCGTGAGAATTTCCCGGAATTTTCCTTAGACATGATCACGATCTCAGTGCCCTATCCCGGGGCTGATCCGGAAGAAATTGAGGAAGGAATCAGCCAGAAGCTGGAAGAAGCAATTGAAGGGATGGAGGGGATCAAGCAGTACACCACCCAGTCCGATGAGAACATCGGAACCATGATGGTGGAGGTTAAAGAGGACTATGATGCAGATGATCTCATGGAGCAGATCCGCAGCAAAGTAAACGCGATTTCCACCTTTCCAATTGATGCGGAAAAACCTGTAATTACCGAACTGACGATCCGAGATGCGGTGATGCTGCTTTACCTTTCCGGAAACATGCCTGAACGCCGGATCAAAGAATGGGCTGAAGAGGTAAAAGATGAGATCCAGCGGCTTCCGGAGATTTCCCAGGTCGAAATCTTCGGATCGCGTGACTATGAAATCAGCATAGAGGTATCTGAAGAAAGGCTGAGAGAATACGGCCTGACATTTGCCCAGGTGACGGATTCCGTAAGTCGGAGCAACCTGAACCTTGCCGGCGGAACCATCCGCACCCGCGGTGAGGAGATTCGTGTGCGAACTGTGGGCCGCAAATATACTGGAAAGGAACTTTCCTCGATAGTGGTAATGGGGCATCCGGGGGGAGAAATAATTACCCTGGATCGCCTTGCTACAATTCGTGACGGATTTACCGAGGACCCTATTTATGCCACCATCAACGGCGAGCCTTCTGTGCTTGTGCTTGTCTATAAAACCAAAGAAGAGGATGCCCTGGTAATATCCAAAGCTGTGAAGGCTTTTGCGGAAAAGAAGCAGCACCAGTTGCCCGGAGGAGCGAATATCAGGCTCCTTTATGATAACACCGAAATGCTCCAGGATCGTATTGACCTGCTGGTAAGGAACGGCACCATCGGCCTCTGCCTGGTTTTTATGCTGCTGTGGATGTTCCTGGATGCCCGTCTTTCCTTCTGGGCCGGCATGGGCATACCGATTTCAATTGCCGGCGCTGTTGCTATCCTGTGGGCCGTCGGGGGCACGATTAACATGGTTTCGCTCTTTGCCCTGATCATGGTGCTGGGTATCGTTGTTGACGACGCGATCGTGGTCGGGGAATCGATTTTCGCGCATCGCCAGCAGGGCGATCCCCCGTTAAAAGCGGCTGTGGAAGGTGTATGCGAAGTAGGAATGCCTGTGGTTGCCGCGGTCATTACAACAATTGTGGCATTTATACCCCTGGCTTATGTGGGCGGCATTATGGGAAAATTTATCGCCATACTTCCGGCAGTGGTGATCTCCTGCCTGATAATTTCCCTGGTGGAATGTCTGCTGCTGCTGCCGGCGCATCTTAGCCATCTGCCTGACCCCAACGCGAGGGACAAAAAACGGGGCAGCCTGATCCATTGGCTGACAAGGGTTCGCAACCTGCCTGACCGAAGCATGAAGTGGTTTATAACCCATATCTATTCCCCTTTTCTGAAAAAGACCCTGCGCTGGCGATATGTTTCCCTTTGCACAGCCATTGCCGTTCTTATGGTGACCCTGGGGCTGGTCCAGGGCGGTATTCTGAAGTTTGAAGTGTTTCCCGAAGTTGACGGATTCATAATGACAGCAACCGCGGAATTCCCCGAAGGGACGCCGTCGGAGACGACCCGGAGCGCGTTGCAGCAGATTGATGCGGCTATCATTCGCCTTGCCGAACGCACGAAGACCCTGTCCGGTGATCCCCTGCTTTCAGATCGCCTGATGCTTGCGGGCCAAACCATTGCGCAGGACATGGGAAAATCAGGCCCCCACGTCGGAAGCGTCCAGGCCGTACTTTTGGAATCTGAAAAGCGCGGGATTCACTCCAAAGACCTGATGGTTGAATGGGAGGAAGAGGTGGGCCCGATTCCCGGCATAAAATCCCTGACATTTGAGGGCATGGCCCACGGCCCCCCGGGAGCGCCCATCGAGGTCTGGCTCCAGGGGCAGGTGATGGATGATATCCTGGCGGCTGCTGATGATCTGATGGCCCGGCTGCGTAAATTCGAAGGGGTCTATCAGATTCGTTCTGACTTCAGCCCGGGAAAGAATGAGATGCGCCTGGAACTGAAACCCGAAGCCCGGACCTTGGGGCTGACGGTCGCGGATCTGGCTAAACAGGTTTATGCGGGTTACTATGGCGAGGAAGCGGTGCGCCTGCAACGCGGGCGTAATGACATACGGGTGAAGGTTCGTTACACAGCGGATGAGCGGAGCCGGATCTCGGATCTGGAGAAAATACGAATTCGCACCCCGAAAGGTCATGAAGTCCCGCTGCTCTCAGTGGCTGCTGTTTCTTTTGCCCCGGGATATTCCACGATTACCCGCACCGATGGCATGAGGCGGGTCGCGGTCAGTGCAGGCGTGGATACAAACAAAGCCAATGCCAATGAAATTTTTGCGGCACTTTCCAAGGACTATTTTCCGAAGCTGAAGCATCGTTACCCGGGGGTTTATGTGGCGCTCCAGGGTGAGAAGAAAAAAATGCGGGAATCCTTTAGCACTCTGTATGTAGGATTCCCCCTGGCGGTTCTCGGGGTTTTTATTATTATCGCGACTATGT
Organism: Desulfococcaceae bacterium HSG8; assembly: GCA_030378015.1. Lineage (GTDB taxonomy): Bacteria > Desulfobacterota > Desulfobacteria > Desulfobacterales > 4be13 > JAUCGG01. The sequence goes on along the minus strand of JAUCGG010000058.1, from coordinate 18,763 downwards.
TCCGATCCTATGCACAGCCCTTTGTAATCATGTTCACAATACCCTTCGGGATCATCGGCGGCTTTGTCGGGCACCTGCTCCTGGGATATGATCTCTCAATGATGAGTATGTTCGGGATGGTTGCACTGACGGGGGTGGTTGTTAATGATGCTATTGTCCTGATCGAGCGCGTGAATGAGAATTTCTCGGAAGGAATGCCTTTCTTTGAGGCCATACAAAGCGGCGGAGCGCGTCGTTTCCGCGCTATTTTTCTCACGACGCTCAGTACAGTTGGAGGGCTGACGCCGCTCATAATAGAGACGAATTTCCAGGCCAGGTTTCTTATTCCCATGGCGATATCCATTGCCGGAGGTGTGGCATTTGCAACGGTTCTGACGCTGGTACTCATCCCGAGCCTGCTGGTGATTCTTAACGACTTCCGCCTGATTTTTTACTGGCTGAGGTATTCCTCATGGCCATCAGCACGGGAAGAAGTGGAACCAGCGCGGGACCGGAAGATTGATCCGCTTGCTGAAAAAGAGTTGTCTGTTATCCCTTACCCGGTGGCAGAAGCGGATCAAAAAACCGCGAATAACTATCACCTGTCAAAAAAAGCAGTCAATGATTGATATTCAATCCGTCTCTGCAAGGGTGGGTTTTGCCCTGGTAAACCCGGGCATTGCCCCGGAGGGGCAGGGTTAACATAGCCCGGAATTTCAATTCCGGGTCAGGATCCGGCCGCGCGGTTCAGCACCGGAGAGGCGATGTGGTTTGCGGACATATTCAATCACGGGTATTCTTGGGATTAAAATCCCAAGCTACGTTACCATGCCCCTCCGGGGCATTTCCGGATACCCCTTAATGTTATGAATTTGTTTTAACGATATGTATCTGAAAATACACGGTGAAATTCAATTTTGGGATTAAAATCCCAAGCTACGTTACCATGCCCCTCCGGGGCATTTCCGGATACCCTTAATGTTATGAATTTGTTTTAACGATATATATCTGAAAATACACGGTGAAATTCAATCAATCTTGGGATTAAAATCCCAAGCTACGTTACCATGCCCCTCCGGGGCATTTCCGGATACCCTTAATGTTATGAATTTGTTTTAATAAAAATAACGGTATATACCTGAAAATTATACGGTGAAATTCAATGCGACGTTACCTTTTCTTTTTTCAGTTGGTTTTCTGTGTTTTGTTCCTTGTCACTCAATCCCTCTCTGCCCAGGAAATCTCGGGGACAGGGGAAGAAGAAAAAATTCATGCCCAAACTCCGGATCTGACTGAGATTCGCGTCCTGGACCTCAGAACTGCCGGGCAGGTCGCCTTGGCTGAAAGCCCCTCGCTTGTAGCAGCCGAAGCCCGTGTCCGCCAGGCAAAGGAACGGATACTTCAGGCCAGGTCAGCTTACTGGCCCAGGATTGATGCCACAGGCTCATCTTCACGGGTATGGCTTTCGGACACTGCCCATGAAAATGCATTGCAGTCGGCCAGGATGTTCAATCCCGAGGCAGATGTAGATGATCCGGAAGACTATCACAGGGCCGGACTCAGCGCTGCCTGGGTGCTGTTTGACGGGTTTGAACGCGAATTCTCCGTTGCTTCTGCCCGCTTTGCGGAACAGGAGAGCCGGGAAGCCCGGATGAATACCCGCCGGCTGATTCTCTCATCCGTGGCAGCAGCCTATTACAATGCCCAGTTGGCGATTGAAAACACTGCAATTGCAGACGCGGACGAGTCATTTTACGGACGTCAGGTTGAAGATGCACAGGCCCGCAGGCGTGTAGGAACCGGCGCTCTCAGCGACGTCCTTACCTTTCAGGTTCAGTTGAATTCTGCCAAAGGCGAACTGATTCAGGCAAAACAGATGTACAAAGCCTCGCTGTTCGCCCTGGCCGCGCTGATGGGAATCCCCGAAGCAGCATTTCCGAACCATCTGGAGCTGGCCCCCCTTGAATCTGAAAGCCCGGAAGAAATGATGCTGCCCGATCCTGACGCACAGATCGCCTATGCCCTGGAACATCGGCCCGATGTGCTGCAAAGCGGCTATACCACTATGCGGGCTGCATCCGGGGTGGGCGCGGCACGGGCAAAATTTTTCCCCACCCTCAGCCTGTCTGCTTCTCTCAACGGAGAGCGGACCGACAAGCCGGATTTCGATCCGGATGACTTTGGTAAAAATATTATGCTGAACCTTTCATACAACCTCTTTGACGGCGGTGCGAATAAGGCAAAGCTCAGGGAATCAAAGCTCAGGAAAACCGAAGCTGAGAAGGAGATGGAGAATGTGAGGATCACGGTTGCATCTGAAGTTCGAAAGGCTCTTACCAAGCTGGAATCGGCCCAGGAACAACTGCTCCTTCAGCGTTCAAATGCGGATATGGTTCGAAAAAATCGGGATCTGGTGGAGAAAGAATATACAGCCGGGCAGACATCCCTGGTACGTCTCAACTCTGCCCAGCGCGATCTGATTGCAGCCCAGGGCCGGCTTGCTCTGGCGATTGTGTCTCTGCAACAGGCGTGGCATGATCTGAAAGTGAATACAGGGGAGATTCTTACTGATTTTGATTTTCCTGATTAGAAAATCAGCCTGTGCAACGCTCAAGGCAAACCAGCAAATCCCGATTGCAGAGTGAAGTTTAGCTTGGCTTGATCTTCGTTAGGGCCCCCGACTTAAGCGTGAGCCATTGGAACGATTGACAAATCCGGCGACGGTGACATGGCTCGGATTTGTCAATCCGAGCCGAGCCATGTGGCCCAAACGAAGATCATGGCCTCCTTTTATTATGAATCCGATTTGTTATATCAAATCCGTGTAGCAGAAAGTAGTTTCAGCGGAGTTCAAAGCTTGCTTTGTGAGTATCACTGAATCAGGCAATTCCGAACCGATCCGAACAATAATGAATAATGAACAGGCGCGGACAAAAAGGAGACACTGATACCTTCCGAACCTGGATCACGCTTATGTTTCTGTTTCTGACCGTGACCCTGGAGGGACTGATGGCTGTCTATTGGACAGCAGTACTGGAGCCTCAGCTTATGTCCAAGGCAGAAGTTACTGCAAGGGCACTCGCGCAGTCCCATGTTTATGCCATTGCAGACGCTATGACGGAGGACGCGGCGGTCGGAGAAATTATCAGGAATATGGAGAACGCTATCAACCGCATCCTTCTCCTCACTGATCCGGATACGACCACTCCTTTCATTCTGGGAGTTGAGGTAGAGGCAGATTACAGCGTGGTCAATGCTCCTGAGGCAGAACTGGATATGAAGAGAGGGCAGATCGGGCAGGCCCATGATTTTTTGACGGAAATCCCCCTTTATTCCAAACTCACAAGGGAACTCCTGGGAATTGTAAGGTTACACAACAGTCCTGAATTTTTTCGCCACTTCAAAGCAGATGTGCGGTTTACATTTTTCGTGGGCGCGGGGGTAGGGCTCGCGCTTCTGATCCTGTCATGGAGGATCGTGGCCGCGCTGTCCTCGAAGGTGAAGCAAACAGAGAGAAAGCTTAGGGAAAAACAGGCCCAGATCGTCCACGCGGGGCGGCTTACTGCAATGGGAGAAATGGCAACAGGGATCGCTCATGAGATCAATCAGCCCCTGGCCATCATACGCATCGCAGCAGACGGGTTAAACTCCTATTTTGCAAGGCAGGGCATCAAGGGCATGGAGGCAAAGGCTGCTTGGAAAATTGTCGAGCAGGTGAACCGTGCGGCCAGCATTATAAATAATATGCGTGCCTTTGCCCGGGCGGATTCTGAGATATCAGACCAGGTGAACCTTGCCGAACCCGTGAACCGCGCACTGTCATTCTTCAAGGAACAGTTTCGCATTCATGACATTGTTCTCACTGTATCCCTGGCTGAAAATCTGCCAAAGGTCAGGATGAATCCTCAGAAATTTGAGCAGATCGTGGTCAACTTTCTTTCCAATGCCCGGTATGCTGTGGAAAAGAAAGGTGAAAATGCAGGTTCGGAGTATCAGAAAACCGTAAGGGTGGATCTGTTCCATGATACGGAAACGGATGCCGTGGTTTTTGAAGTGGAGGATAACGGCGCAGGCATGAGTGCCGAGGTGCGGGAACGCTGCATGGAGCCTTTTTACACCACAAAAGGGGTGGGAGAGGGTACGGGACTGGGACTTTCCATTGTTCACGGCATTACACGGGAGTTTAAAATGGATATCAGCGTTGACAGCGTCGAGGGGGAAGGGAGTACGTTTCGCATACGCGATATGAAAAAAAGCGGGGGATTTGTCAATCCCGCGAGCAAAAAAAGCAAAAAAAACAGAAGCTCGGTTAGGATTGACAAATCCGAATCATGCGCAGGCGCGGGGATTTGTCAATCCCCGCGAGCAAAAAAACAGAAGCTCGGTTCGAATTGACAAATCCGAATCATGCACAGGTGCGGGGATTTGTCAATCCCCGCGAGGTTTTCGATCTGCTGACTGTAAGAAGTTACTCCGGGCTTCTGAGGCGCACTATAACTTGTAAACTATGAATAACTTCTTCAAAACCGATGATTCCGTCATGATTTACATCTGCACCCGGATAAATGCCCCCTTCGTCCGCCCCCGCCAGGAGCTTCAAAGCTGATATGGCATTACGCAGATCGGCATTGCCGCTTTCACTGTAAAGATCCAGACCGATGAGAACCGGATCATGATCCGAGGAACGATATGGATTATCGCTGTACAGGCTGACTTTCTGCCCCTCTGTTTTGTCTTCCTCTTTGTAGTCAAGAATCTGCGGTTCGTCCGCGTTGATATGCCATATTGTCACTCCTTTCACCTGCGGGGTAAGACTTGCACCTGACAGGGCATGGTCGAGGCATCCCGCCTCTCCGTTGTAAAGATAAGAATAGGCATCAGAACCCGTTTCCTGTTTAACCAGATTGGTATAGCCTGCATTTTCAATGGCAATGACAGGATCTTCCATCGCGTAAGCATTCAGATCACCGATAATGAGGATATCCGGGTCACTGGTTCCGGTAGGGAATGACGCGAGCCATGCTGTCAGATCGGTTGCGGCCCGGGTGCGTGTTTTGTTGCAGTATCCCTGGCCGTCGTCCTGATCAGGATCATCAGGACAGGGGCTTCCTTTTGATTTGAAATGATTGACCGCCACCGTAAACTGTTCATCCGTTGCGATTTCCCTGAAAGTCTGTGCAAGCGGCTGCCGGTTTCCGCTGGCAAATGCTCCGTCAGATTTCGTTGCGGCTGAACCGACCGGTGTGACCGTCTCCTTTTTATACAGGATACCTACAGCAATTTCATCCGACCCGAGCTGAGGAATATCCGGATTGATAAAGGCATATGTGACACCGGAAGGAGCAGCTTCATTCAGACCGTCTGTCAGATCCCGGACAGCGCTGTCCGACCCGTAGCCATCATTCTCAATTTCCATCAGGCCGATCACATCAGCATTCATAGCCGTAACAGCGTTTATAATTTTGGCACGCTGACGGTCAGATTCGTCTGAAGTGCCTGCCCCGCGTGAGGTCGGAAAGTCAGGGCCGTTAAAGTAGTTCATAACATTGAAGCCGGCCACTCTGATTCTGCCGTGAATATCTGCCGGCTGATCTGTTCGCTGATTGGCACTGATATCAAACAGCGGCGCGGTCGTCGCATGAATGCGATAGTATTCATACCCATAGCTCATTAACCCGGTGAGACCGGTTATAGCGGAGCCGGTTCTCAGTGTATTATCTGCGCTGAGTCCGGGATAAGGAAAGATGATCGGATCGGGGTTTACGGTGTTGCTTCCGTCATCAAGAATGATGCGGCTGAGTTCGTTGATGGCTTTCAGCTTGTCAGCGTCGCTCCCTGGACCGGCTATGTCAGTCGGACTCATCAGGCGTCCGTCTGACAGGGTGACATAACCGAATTTCCCAAGATAGTAATGATCGGAAACAACGAGTTTTTGCGGCAGGGTGACTTGCATCCCTTCAAATCGTTCAAGGTAAGTGTCGCTGGAAAAAGGCAATTCGACCGTCGCAGGTGTCGGAAAAGGCTCGGCACTGCTGATAACCGTCAGGCCAGTGACGTTTCTGAGTTCCGTCAACCCTTCATATTCATACACCTCACCTGTAAGACGCACCAGATCGCCCTCATCAACCTGGAAGCTGTTATCGTAAACAAAAATGCCTTCCGATGTTGTTTTGTCGGCATCAGCGTGAATGTCCTCTTCCTGCATAAAAAACCCTCTGAGTTCGTCATTTTCCTGCAGATCAGCGACAACCACAGCTTCGATAGTACACATCTGGCCGAGTAACGGGCTATCCGTGTCATTCCCTTGGATAATATGGATGCGGGTGATATCAGAAGCATAAATGTCAATCTCCGTTCCGAATGCCCAGGTGATTATAATCAGTAAACAAATTTTTATACTGGCTGTTTTATATTTATATTTCATAGTTATCCTACCATCTTTGTTTAAATAAATAGTTTTAGACGATTCCCGAAAATAAATATCCCGTTGGTTCAGGTCTCCCGCCGCAGGGTTCGGGTTTGTCAATCCGAACCGAGCAGGGGAGGGGCCGTTTCCCCGATATGCTCGCGGGGGATTGACAAATCCCTCGCCGCGGGGTTCGGATTTGTCAATCCGAACCGAGCAGGGGAGGGGCCGTTTCCCCGATATGCTCGCGGGGGATTGACAAATCCTCTGCCGCAGGGGTTCGGATTTGTCAATCCGAACCGAGCAGGGGAGGGGCCGTTTCCCCGATATGCTCGCGGGGGATTGACAAATCCCCTGCCGCAGGGTTCGGATTTGTCAATCCGAACCGAGCAGGGGAGGGGCCGTTTCCCCGCTATATGCTCGCGGGGGATTGACAAATCCCCCGCCGCGGGGGTTCGGATTTGTCAATCCGAACCGAGCAGGAGGGGCCGTTTCCCCGAGATGCTCGCGGGGGATTGACAAATCCCCCGCCGCGGGGTTCGGATTTGTCAATCCGAACCGAGCAGGGGAGGGCCGTTTCCCCGAGATGCTCGCGGGGGATTGACAAATCCCCCGCCGCAGGGGTTCGGATTTGTCAATCCGAACCGAGCAGGAGGGGCCGTTTCCCCGAGATGCTCGCGGGGGATTGACAAATCCCCCGCTGCAGGGGTTCGGATTTGTCAATCCGAACCGAGCAGGAGGGGCCGTTTCCCCGAGATGCTCGCGGGGGATTGACAAATCCCCTGCCGCGGGTTCGGATTTGTCAATCCGAACCGAGCAGGGGAGGGGCCGTTTCCCCGATATGCTCGCGGGGGATTGACAAATCCCCCGCTGCAGGGGTTTGGATTTGTCAATCCGAACCGAGCAGGAGGGGCCGTTTCCCCGAGATGCTCGCGGGGGATTGACAAATCCCCTGCGGGGGCCGTGTTCTTCGCTGCACAGATCAGCGATAAGTAAGCAGCAAAAAGCCCGAAAAGACCTCCGAGGTTTTCGGAATATCGCCCGAAGAAGACGCGCGTGTTTCCGAAACCTCGGAGGTCTGTGTTCTTCGCTGCACGGGTTAGCGATAAGCAGCAAAAGGCCGGAAAAGACCTCCGAGGTTTTCGAAATATCGCCCGAAGAAGACGCGCGTGTTGCCGAAACCTCGGAGGTCTGTGTTCTTCGCTGCACCGATCAGCGATAAGCAGCAAAATGCCCGAAAAGACCTCCGAGGTTTTCGAAATATCGCCCGAAGAAGACGCTCGTGTCGCCGAAACCTCGGAGGTCTGCGTTCTTCGCTGCACAGATCAGCGATAAGCAGCAAAAGGCCCCGAAAAGACCTCCGAGGTTTTCGAAATATTGCCCGAAGAAGACGCTCGTGTTTCCGAAACCTCGGAGGTCTGTGTTCTTCGCTGCACAGATCAGCGATAAGCAGCAAAAGGCCCCGAAAAGACCTCCGAGGTTTTCGAAATATCGCCAGAAGAAGACGCGCGGGGGAGCCGCGCTGATTGTGGTAATCCGGGCAGACTCATCCCGGGATCACCTTTGCAAGCATTTTCTTAAAATCGCCGATATCCCCGCAGCGGACTGCGTGCGTTACTAATCCTTAAAGGTTGCCCGAAAATTTGTTTCTAAGCTGTAATTCATTGTCTGGTAAAGGTTCGGGAATCCTCGTTTATATAAGAGCCGATATTAATTGCTTTTTTTGCATAAAAAATATAACATCCTGTAAATATTAATATTTATTCTGAAGAAATATTGAAATATGATGTTCCCTTGTTCGAAAATATGAAAATACTGCAATCTGCGATTCTCAGAAATTTATAATGTTATCAGGTTGTTAAAAAATAACAGATCCGAATGGTTATAAAAACAAATTAAAATCGGTTCTTATAAGATGGCGAATCGGTAAACGCCTGCCAGACAAGGCTTTACAGATTAGGATTAAAATTTCGGGCAACATTTAAGTAATCTCTTCAGTACATCACGCCGTCCGACAGCATATATCGTATCGGTCACATCTTCCGGAACGATTCCGAACCGCTCCCGGAGTACATCGGTCAGCATTTCAACCATTCCCTTATCTACTCCCTTATCTACGCCCTTTTCCATGCCTTCGTCGTAAATCTGTTTTCCGGCCACGGTATCCATAAGATCGAAATCCAACATGGTGATCACCTCCTCACGGGTTATGTCACGGAATCTGTTCAGAACAAACAGTCCCATCACGTTCAGCGCATCCGGGACAGAATGCGCGGGCAACCTCATCCCGGGATCACCTTTGCAAGCATTTTCTTAAAATCCCCGATATCCCCGCAGCGGACTGCGTGCGTTACTAATCTTTTCAGTAGGTCACGCCGCCCGATAGCATATATGGCATCGGTCACATCTTCCGGAACGATTCCGAATCGCTCCCAGAGTACATCGGTCAGCATTTCACGGGCGTTATCAAGCTGGCCTTTTTCCATGCCTTTTTCCATACCCTTATCTACGCCCTTTTCCACCCCCTCGTCGTAAATCTGTTTTCCGGCCACGGTATCCATAAGATCGAAATTCAACATGGTGATCACCTCCTCACGGGTTATGTCACGGAATCTGTTCAGAACAAACAGTCCCATCACGTTCAGCGCATCCGGAACAGAATGCTCCGGATAAACTCTGTTTACCTCCTGTTTCCATCCGCGCCCTTTTGAAATCAGCGATTTTTTTCCCTGTTCCCGGGAAACCGTGAAGGGCGCGAGCACGATCAGCCTCGGATCGGCCGCTTTCAGCTCATCTTCGGTATAATCCGTAAGCACTTTCTCGGTGAAGCATCCTGCAAGTCCGCACTCCGGTCTTTCCCCGAAAAGTGTGAGAGGAAGGGCCGCGTCTTTCCATTCCCTGTCCGTATAAATAATCGCCGCACTGACCCTGCCGTGATATTTTTCCGACTCGCAGCCTCTCATCACATTTGCCATAAGCCGGTATCGGAGAAATCTGTCCGCATATCCCTGGAATTCTATAAAAACTCTTTCCTCCGCTGCTTCGAGCAGAGGAAAACCTTCGATATCCGGCTCGATGCGTTTTTCTTTCAGCACCACGGCACGGAAGCGGTATTTTTCAGCTTCGTCAGGGGCGACACCCAGCAGTTTCAGGACTGCCGGGCCCCCGATTTCCATGAGCCGGAGAAAAGGTTCGTCCGTACCGCGTTTTGCCGGTTTCTTTTTTACGGGCAGATCCGGCGGCGGCAAAACTCTTCCCTCTTTCTGGCAGGTTCTGACAGCCCGTTCAAGGGTTTCAAGGAGTTCTTTGTAAACTCCGATTTCGTTATCTCCGTAAACAACGCCGGAAATCAGTCCGGGCGCTGTTCCGATATAACATCCGTCCTTTTCTGACCATTCAACAATCTTCAGGTATCGGTCGCTGAGTTTCATCACTGTACCTCTTTCAATGCTTTTTTACCAGTCTTTTCCTGATAATGGTTCGGACAGTTTTAGGAAGTGATAGCACCGTAATTCCTTTTTCCGAAGGGCTTGCAGTTTCTTTATGCTTAATCCTGTCACCTGAGAAATCTCTTTCACAGTTTTTTCAACCCAGGGTGGGGCTTCGCTTGCCCTGTGGGCTAACTTCTTCGGGGAATCATCGGGTTTTACCTGCGGCGTGTTTTCAGCATCATCATACCCGGATCCGCCAGTCTCGCAAAGCAAGCTTTGCACTCCGCTGAGTTATTTGCTATTTGGCTTTTGTTTTTTGTAATTTATTTTATTCAGCCTTGTGTCTCATATTCACGATTCATCTGGGCAATATACCCCTGATCCGCAAAACTGAAATACCTGTTATCCCCGATTACCAGATGTTCATGAACTGTTATCCCCATTACTTTGCAGGCAAATACCAGTTGACGGGTAACGGAGATATCCTCTGCCGAGGGCTTCGGATCGCCGGAAGGATGGTTATGGGCAAAGATAAGCGCGGCAGAATGGTGATTCAGCGCGGCAGCAACAACTTCCCTGGGATAAACAGAACTGGCGGTCAGAGTGCCTTCAAACAGGGTTTCGGAGGTGATGACTTTGTTTTTGGCATCCAAGAATACAACTTTGAAACATTCGCGGGTCTTGTCCCTCATGCTGTGGTAGAGATGATCGAACAGTTCTTTGGAGTTATTAATGGGATCTTTTTTTATCAGTTTCTTTTCAAGATAACGATCTGCCACAGCCTTGATCAGCTTGATTCCCAATAAATTTACGGGGCCGATCCCCTTGATCTCCTGAAGCTCCTTGGGGGAAGCTTCAAACACGCCTTGGAGGGTTTTAAACCTTTTAATCGCTGCTTTGGCAGTTTCCTTGCAATCTTTTCGCGGGGTTCCGAGTGTCAGAAGAAGTTCGATAACTTCGTAGTCATGAAACCCATCCAGTCCCGAGGCCAGGAATTTTTCCCTCAGTCTTTTCCGGTGTCCTTCTCCTTTATGTGTTTTGTCTTTCTCCATAAGCCATACCATACAGAGCTTTTAATTTAACATAATGTTTGTCAGAAGGAGTCCAAACAGGAGCATTTCCAAAAAGCACATCTTATAAAATTCAGGATGTTACTCGTTCCCAGGCTCTGCCTTGCGAGTCATTTCGCCTGACCAGTCGGTTTTACTCTGAAACAGGAGGCAGAGCCTAGTACACCGATTCGTAAATTCCTCCCCCCTTTTTTAAAGGGGGGCCGGGGGGGATTTCTGCCGTAACACCTTTTTTTAGCAACGTAAAATCCCCCCGGCCCCCTTTAAAAAAGGGGGGGACGAACTTAAAAAGTGGTGTACTAGGCAGAGCCTGGGAACGAGAGTTCCTTCCTACTTTTTGGGAATGCACCCGTGCCAAACTTACAATCCGGCATACCCGGGAACCGGGGATTCTGCCAAACTGTAAGTTTGACACTCCGGACAATCTTTTTGTTAAAATTTCAAAGCGGAACTTCCTTCTTGTCCAGTTTTTTTATGTTTCCGTCATTCCAGTTCATTACCCGAACCGTATGGGTCCTGGTTTTAGTGTTTTTCCAGGTTTCGATAAACGTGCAGGGTTTTTCATCATCACACCATGTCCCGCAATTGGCATAGATCCGATATTGTCAAGATCATTGTTGTCACAAGGTCCCTTTTAAAATGTCAGTTCCCATATGAATATCACTGATATAGATTCGCTTTTTCAAAAAGTCCTCCTTTTCTGTTTCTGAGCATTATCAGTAGATGGAAACTCCCCCTTTGAAGGGGCGCATTTACAAGTTGGGGTCGCTTTTATTGTCCCGCAGGGATTTGTGAAAACAGCCCGGCAATTCATTGCCGGGTCGGATATGCATAATTTGCCGAGTCCCGCAGGGACGACTGAACCTGCTGAAATACAATAAAATATTTCAACAGTCCCTACGGGACTCCGGGGTTTCTGTCAACTTATCCCCGGCAATGAATTGCCGGGCTATTTTCAGCAGTCCCTACGGGACTCCCCCAACTTATAAATACGCCCCCTTTAAAGGGGCTGGGGATGTATTTTCAGATAGTTCCCCCATCAAGGGGGGATTTTTCATCTACTGATTATATTATCTGAAGAGCTTTTCCTATTTCCTATATTTCCTATTGATAAAATTTTCTGAGAAATAAGCAAACCCGGTAGGTTACAATTTTCAGCCAGCGGAGTTCAAAGCTTGCTTTGCGAGTGTCAGCAGATAGAAATTACGAATTTCCAAGTTGCTGTAGCAGATAAACCGGTTTTTCCCTAGCTCTTCGGCGAAACAGAGCTTGGTGTTTTATCCGACTCATGCTTCAGATCACGGGTCATCAACCTGTAAACTGCCTCCTTGGGAGAAATGTCATCGTAAAGAATGTGATAGGTCTCATGGGAAATAGGCATTTCAACATCAAGCTTGCGAGACAGATTATAAACGGATTTTGATGTCTTTACGCCTTCCGCGACCATCTGCATTTCAGACAGGATTTCCTCCAGTCTATGCCCTTCTCCGATTTTTTTTCCTACAGTATGATTCCGACTGAGATCGCCGGTGCATGTCAGTACAAGGTCCCCGATACCGGCAAGCCCTGCAAAGGTCATGGAATCCGCGCCGAGCCTTACTCCCAGTCGCCGGATTTCAGCAAGACCTCTTGTAATCAGGGCTGCCCTTGTATTCAGACCCAGCCCGAGACCATCTATGATTCCGGCTGCAATGGCAATGACGTTCTTGACAGATCCGCCCAGTTCAACGCCGATGACATCGTCGTTTGTATAAACCCTGAAGAAGGGGGTGGCAAAGATTCGCTGAACAAATTCCGCGACATCCTGACTTTTCGAAGCCACGGTGACAGCGGTGGGAGCCTGTTTCGCGACATCCTTTGCAAAACTCGGTCCTGAAAGCACTGCGAACCGGTCTTTCGGCATATCAGGAAGTGTCTCTTCAATGACACCGGACATGGTGAGATGGGTCTTGTTCTCAATGCCTTTGGAAGCCGTGACAATGATCGTCTGTTCTGATAAATGGTCAGCCATTTTAAGAGTAGTTTCCCGCATGACATGGGAGGGGACGACGATCAGTAAAAGGTCTTTGCCTGAAACGACCTGGGCAAGGTCATTTGAGGGGAATATATTGTCGGAAAGGGAGAAGCCCGGGAGAAATATCCGGTTTTCCCTGTGAATTTCAATCTGCTCCCTGACTTCTTCTTCATATACCCACAGTTCTGTTCTGAATCCCTTTGATCCCAGGAGGCCGGCAAGCGCAGTGCCCCAGCTCCCGGCTCCTGCAACACCGATTTTTATATTATCCGAACTGATTTTGTTTTTCATTTTTATGCTTCCTTATTTTGCGGATTATAACGCTGTTGAGGAGGAGCTGGGCCTAAACTTTCTACCCTCAGTAGATCGAAAACTTTTGCGAGCAGTGGATTCCGGGTTAAAACCGGAAAACATCCGTTTTCCGATTTTTATATGAAAGTCCCGATAAAAAATCCCCCCGGCCCCCTTTACGAAAGGGGGAGTCGCGGCGGACTTTCATCATTCGTTGTGACCGTCAGGTCATGGAAGTTCTCCGGAATGACAGTACGTTAAATTGTCATTCCGGGTTAAAATTAAAAAACGGATGTTTTTTAATTTTAACCCGGAATCCGCTGTCTGGAAGGGTTTACCGAAAACTTTCGATCTACTGACCCTAAATTAATGAAGGAGTTCTGCCCGCCAATTTTAACGTATAACAAAAATTGGTGGGGCAAACCCCACCTTACACAGCCGGGGATTTATTCCTCGCCATTTTCGCTACACAGAAATCAATCCGTTTTAAATGCAATCCGTGTAGTTGTAGGGTGGGGCTTGCCCCACCAATCTTGTTATACGCCGGGCAGAACATCCGTTTTGTTAACCCGATCCTCAAAAAAGCGTTATATAATCAGATGTTTTATTCCTCTGACCCGGAATCGGATTCATCTAAGTCCTCTTCGGAATCGGATTGAGCAGATTCATCCTTTTCTACGTCATCTTCGGAATCGGATTGAGCAGATTCATCCTTTTCTACGTCATCCTCGGAATCGGATTGAGCAGATTCATCCTTTTCTACGTCATCTTCGGAATCGGGTTGGGCAGATTCATCCTTCTCCTCTTCATTTTCAGGAAGCCTCACAGCGCCGATAATCTTTTCTCCCGGTTCCAAGCCCATCAGCTTTACACCCTGGGTATTACGGCTGATAACTTTGATGCCGCTGACAGGGGTTCGGATAAGCCTTCCGCTATCTGTCATGAGCATAAGGTCGTCATCCTCTTCCACAAGAAGGATGGATACGACCATCCCGTTCCGTTCACTCGTTTTGATGGTAATGACGCCTTTGCCCCCGCGTTTCCGGAGCGGATATTCGTCAATCGAGGTGCGCTTTCCATATCCGTTTTCCGTTGCGGTGAAGAGGGTCTGCCCGTGACTCAGAACCTCCATCCCTACGATATGATCCCCTGATGCGAGCTTCATCCCGCGGACCCCTTTGGTGGCCCGCCCCATGGGACGGGCATCTGATTCATGGAACCTTGTGGATTTCCCCATGAGGGAACCCAGGAATACATTCATCGTACCGTCTGTAATCCTTGCTACAATAAGTTCATCCCCGGAAACAAGCCTCAGAGCAATAATTCCGCCTGCCAGGGGACGGCTGTAGGCCATGAGATCCGTTTTCTTAACCAGGCCGTTCCTGGTTGCCATGATAATATGATATCCCGGTTCAAATGCAGGAACATTGAGTACAGTGGTCAGCCTTTCATCCTGCTCAAAATTAAGCAGATTCACGATGGCTTTCCCCCGGCTCGCACGACCTGACTGTGGAATTTCATAGACTTTGCACCAATAGACCTTCCCCTGGTTTGTGAAAAAGAGGAATGTGTGATGCGTGGAAGCCACAAACAGACGCTCGACAAAGTCTTCATCTTTTGTTCCCATGGCAGTCTTCCCTTTACCGCCCCGTCGCTGACTCTGGTAAAGGGAGATGGGGGTACGTTTGATATAACCGCTTTTGGAAATAGTCACCACCATATCTTCCTCTGCGATCATATCTTCCATAGTCAGTTCTTTTGCCGATTCGACAATCTCTGTCAGCCGGGAATCTCCGAATTCCTCTTGTATCCCTGCAAGCTCCTCCTTTATAATGTCCAGCACCATGCGGTTGCTGCCTAATATGTCTTTGTAACCCGCGATATCCTTCAGCACATTTTCATATTCCTCAGCGATTTTTTCCTGCTCAAGTCCGGTGAGTCTTTGCATCCGCATATCCAGGATTGCCTGTGCCTGGACAGGGGTGAGATTCCGGGCTTTGAAATTCTGGAGGTTTTCTTTGGCTTCCTTTGCTGTTTTCGATCCCCGGATCAGGGCAACGATATCGTCGAGATTTTCAAGCGCGATTTTCAGGCCTTCGAGAATATGTGCCCGATCCTCGGCTTTTTTAAGATCATACTGGGTCCGCCTGGTGATGATTTCCTTGCGATGAAGGATAAAATGTTCCAGTATCTCTTTCAGGCTGAACAACTGGGGGCGGTTATCCACAATCGCCAGGAAGATAATGCCGAAGCTGTTCTCCATCTGGGTGTGCTTGTAGAGCTGGTTCAGTATTACTTCCCCGACCTGGTCTCTTTTCAGCCCCACAGCGATACGCATTCCATGCCTGTCAGATTCATCCCTGACGTATTTTATCCCTTCGATCTGTTTGGCTTTCATCAGTTCCGAGATCTTTTCGATAAGCTTTGCCTTGTTGACCTGATACGGAATCTCGGTAACGGCAATGGTCTCGGAATTGCCCTTTTTATCTTCTTCAACAGTAGCTCTTGCCCGCAGGCGAATGATCCCGCGGCCAGTTTCATAAGCTTCACGGATTCCTTTGGTTCCATAGATCATTGCGGCGGTTGGGAAATCAGGGCCGGGAATGATCTGTATAAGCTCCCGGGCCGATATATCAGGATTGTCAATGACGGCTTTGATGGCCTCGATAACTTCGGAAATGTTATGCGGCGGAATGTTGGTCGCCATTCCCACTGCGATACCGGAGGAACCGTTGATTAAAAGATTGGGAATTTTAGCTGGCAGGACAGTGGGTTCTGTCAGGGATTCGTCGTAATTCGGTACAAAATCAACGGTCTCTTTTTCCAGATCAGCGAGCATCTCATGGGCGATTTTTGACATGCGGACTTCTGTATAACGCATGGCTGCCGGAGGATCACCGTCCACAGAACCGAAATTCCCCTGGCCGTCCACAAGGGGATATCTTAAAGAAAAGCTCTGAGCCATCCGCACAATGGTATCATATACAGCAGTGTCACCGTGGGGATGAAATTTACCAATTGAATCGCCGACAACACGCGCCGACTTTTTATAAGGTTTGTTCCAGTCATTTTTGAGTTCGTGCATTACAAATAAAACGCGGCGGTGAACCGGCTTCAGGCCGTCGCGCACATCCGGCAGCGCTCTCCCGATGATCACGCTCATGGCATAATCGAGATAGGATTTTTTCATCTCGCTTTCAATGCTGATCTCGGGCATTCTCTCTGTTTGCATCATATTAATACCTGTTTGCGATTTCAGATTTACGATTTCAGATTTACGATTTCTGTTCGATTATAATCAGGATATCGGAAAGTCGGAAATTCCCGACTCAGCTCGCCCGGATTGATAAATACCGGGAATTTCCGGCGGATTTGCCAATCCGCCGGGAGCAGTTCAGGGGACATTTCCGATCTGATAATAGCAAATCGTAAATCCTGATTATCAGTAGCCCGGAAAAGCTCGCTTGGGATTGACAAATCCCAAGCATTTCAGGCTGATTTGTCAATCCGCCCGGAGCGGTTCAGGGGATTTTCCATCTACTGATAGTTATATATATATATGTTATAATCCGGGGTTTCTCCACCCTGTATTTCAGGATTATTATTAACAAATGTGAAAGCAGGTGAAGAATAACAGATAAACGAACAGAAAGCTACAAAAAATTTGTGGAGCGGATGATTGGAAAATCGTGTTATAAATGTAGGGTGGTTGTATGTTAAATGATCATAACATGCTGCACATAATAATGCGTTTTAGAATGGCCTGCTCGCATATAATGGTATTAGGCGATTTCCAGAAAAGAATATCCGTTATTTTGCAGGCTGGCGGCGTTCCCTTCGACAGGCTCAGGAACCCGAATTCCGTACACCTCTTTTTAAGTTCGTCCCTTTTAAAGGGGCAGGGGATTTTATGTTACAAAAAAAGGGGTTGCGGCAGAAATCCCCCCCGGCCCCCCTTTAAAAAAGGGGGGGAATTTACAAGTTGATGTATATAGTAGTGGGATGTTCTTTCTTGGAAATCACCTTAGGTGATTTCCGGAAAAGAATATACCAAGTGCAGTTTGTAGTTCCGCCTTCAGGCGGCATAACACCGCCTGAAGGCGGAACTACAAACCTTGATCTGGTATGTTTTTTATTGGAAATCACCTTACTGATACAACTTTTTCCAGGGTTTTTGCTTCAGTTCCCTGTGATTTGTCAGGGCCAGGTAAAATGCTCCTGCTACCAGTTCAGAACAATGTATGTGATCCGGGGGAAGTGTTTCCAGATATTCTGCTACTTTTTCGGGTGTGATTTCCCATGCTTCTTCCAGGGTTTTCCCCTCTGCCAGGTGTGCAATTGTATTAGCACAGGCATTGGTATTCATGCATCCGTTGACCTCGAATGAAACAGAATCCAAATGCTCGTTTCTGACAGACAAAAATATTTCCACGGTATCACCGCATACCCCGGTTTTCTTGCCATATCCGTCCGGGTGAGCCATTCTTTCATGCCTGTCCGTGCGAAAGGCCATTTCCAAAAACTTCAGGGAATGCTCCTGTAAAAAATCGAAGTCCTCTTTTTCCATTTTTCCTGTCTTTGCGGTTTTCTGAAAATGTAGGGTGGGTGGAGCGAAGCGTAACCCACCAAATAATAAGAAAAAGGTGGGTTACGCTTCGCTCCACCCACCCTACACCATCAATATTTTGCCAAACAAAAAAGGCAACCTCTTACAGAGGCTGCCCTTTGTTTATTGTAGCAAAGCTTTATTCAGCTATTTTTTCTTCCTGAGTTTCTTTCCGAAACCTGCCAGTCCGATCAGACCGGAACCGAGCAGGAACATGGTTGCAGGTTCAGGTACCTCGGAACCCGTCGGCGGCGGAGGATCAGTAGTAGTAGTTACTGTACCGAGTTTGCTGCTTCCCTCACGGTCCCCGTCAACTGTGCCTACGCTCGTCATGCGAACAGCGAAGTTTTCAAAAGCCTCGGCATCCAGTGCTCCATCAAGGTTGGAGACATAGAAAGTGGTGTACTGAATGTCGCCTTCCATTCCCTTTTTTGTAGCCATACCGGAGAAACCGATCTCAAGTCCTACGTCGAAAGGCCCGAGAGGATTGATCGTGTTTCCGCCGCCTGTGCCGGTAACACTATCCTCATCTATTACTTTATCAGTAATGTGATCACCATAAATATCAGCAGTTGTAAGCCCTTCCGGGAAGTCACCGACAAGGTCAAAGAAAATCCCTCTCAGATCGCCGATATTCGGATCCACAATTACTTCGAGATCAAACTGTATTGCACCGGGGGTTGATTCGTCATTAACAGTTAATGTTGCATCAGCCGGGGTCGAACCATCAACAACTGTTGCAAGAGTATAATTTAAAACAGTCGCCATTCCGATCTGGGGAAGAGCCAACAATGCGATAGCCAGTAGGAATACATAAAATCTTTTCATATTACACCTCCGTTTTTAATTTAAAGTTCATAAAAATTGTTAATTCCGATTAACCTTTACAATAAGGATAATACATAATTTGTTACCTGTCAATATTTTTTATTCTTTATATTATTATCACCTCCTTATGTTCATGAT
>JAUCGG010000301.1 GCA_030378015.1 Desulfococcaceae bacterium HSG8 | reverse complement strand
TTTCAACCAATTTTATTTTTGAACAGTTCCGAATTCAATTATCTGTATTTAGTTCATCATTTTATATTCAACTATAACAATATGTTCAGAATAAGGAAATAATACTGATCGGGGAATTTGTCAATAAAAATAAGCAGATTTAATATCTTAGGTGCTATTTTTTTGACAAAGACATAATAAAGTTAAAAAAAATCTCACAAAGTGAACCTTCTTCAGAAAGTATAGTTTACCACCATTTTTGGTGAGGGATTTTCCAAAAAATAAAATACCCGAAAATGTAGGGTGGGTGAAGCGAAGCGTAACCCACCATCGTATCATTCGCCAACAAAGATGGTGGGTTACGCTAGCGATCCACCCACCCTACATTCTTCTCAGATATCCTTTCGGATTCCAGGTTATAAAGAATGATTCCCTAGTTCTGTCCGCTTCAAAAGCTTTGTTTTCCATTAAAAAAGCTTCAATGGCTTCATAGGGCCCCGGGTCGGGTCCTACATCCAGACCATGGTGGCAGATACTGTCCTCTACAATAAAATAATTCCCCGGTTTCACTAAGCAGGAATATGTTTTCAATACCGCCAGTGTATTATCAAAGGTGTGAAGGCTGTCCTCTATGACCATTACATTGCTGTCTCCCGTAATCCCTGATACCTGTTCAAAAGATTCACACGCGTCTCCTTCTATCAGCCTGATACGCGGGTGGTTTCTCACAATGTCAGGGATATCCTGGTGGGATATATCAAGGGCAATGACCTGGCCTTTACCAAGGTTGTCAAGGAGATGTGCCAGAGCCAGTGTACTCCCCCCGAAGAAGTTACCGATCTCAATGATAAAATCAGGCTGAGTCTGAAATATGATTTCCTGGTATATCCAGAAGTCAATGGGATTTTTGAGGGTCCTGATACCAAAGTAACTGGTCTCATTCATCACACGGTTCTGAATGATTTCAAGACATTGCCTTAAAGGCATTTCAAGGTTGTTTTCCATGATATGTAATGCGTGAAACGTGATGCGTGATGCGTGATGCGTGATGCGTGATGATAACGTAAATGGGATACCTCTACATTTCACGTTTCACGCTTCACATTTCACGCTTCACATTTCACGCTTCACATTTCACGTTTCACGCTTCACGTTTCACGTTTCACGTTTCACGCTTCACGTTTCACGTTTTCGGTTTTCTGAACGGCCCTGATACTGTGGCAGGCGGAAGATAAAGATGCCATCCGCCATTTTCCCATAACCATTTTTCTTTAATGGTCCTGTTAAATTTGAACCCCATCTGAATCGTTGTGCAATCCACTGATGCCGACGCTTCTTTGCCGGGTTTCAGGATTTTAACTTCTTTAATAGAAAATTCAGCCACCTGGATATTGGCTTTCCGGATAAAACTGTTTCGGTCTATCAGTTTTTTATACGAATCTGTTGTCATATCATAGACAACGCCCCAATCACTTTTTAATCTGGCATCCCATTGTTTCTGGACCTTTTGTTTCAAAACCTCTTCGTTGCTGCCCGGATTGGTGCATCCGGTTAACAAAACCAGCAGGAGTATATAGAAAAACAGCCTTGCCGGATTATTGTTCATTTTTATCTCCTTTCTTTATAAACGGAGTGCCAAACTTACAGTTTGGCAACACTCCCTGTTATGGTGGTGGAATTAAAAGTGTTAGCTGTCGGTTCTCGTTCCCAAACTCCGTTTGGGAACGAGATTGCCCGCAAAACTCCGGTTTTGCGTGAAATGTCAGATAGTTGCAAACAGAGTTTGCATGCAAGTGTGTTCCCAAACGGAGTTTGGGAACAAGGGCTGATTACCTAACACTTTTAATTGCACCCTGCAAAAAGGGAGCTTGCCAAACTGTAAGTTTGGCACTCCGGCTGATCTATTTTGGGGGAACAC
Source organism: Desulfococcaceae bacterium HSG8 (assembly GCA_030378015.1). GTDB lineage: Bacteria > Desulfobacterota > Desulfobacteria > Desulfobacterales > 4be13 > JAUCGG01. The sequence continues at coordinate 2,578 of JAUCGG010000301.1, read as the reverse complement.
TTCCTTGCATGTCCTGCTGTTCTTTCATCAGTTTTTGATAATATTCATAAGGACTTAATTTCAGGAGTGCCCTGGCCTCCTCTTCCAGCTTTCGCTTTTCCTCTTCTTGGATTTTTTTATGAATATCATTGCCGGTTATCTGGGCAATCTGCACATCAGATGCCACTGTATCACCCAGCCTTATCATTTTCTGCTTATCCTGAATGACTCGTCCGGTATCATCCAGACTTACTTTCAAATACCCCAGTTTCCTGGTCTGATAAGCGACTTCCATGACTGGTACCCCGCGGCTGTCTTTATTATTGGTACGAGCCCATCTTTTTCTGCTGCCGGATACAGCCAGGTCAATTCCTTCGAGCTGATTAACGAGCGAAGTCGTATCTTCGAAACTGTACTGGGAAAGCAGAATCACAATATCAGCCTCTTTTCTGACTTCGGGCAGAAGTTTCTGCAGTGCATCTTCAGGGGGAATAACTTCCATATTTTCCATCAGCAAGGCTGGTGATATTTCTTCTTGGGAATGATCATGTCCGGCTGCGTTATGGTTTCCGCAACCACCGCCCCCGGTAGAACAAAGAGACGCGGGGGGACTTACAGGCATGATGCCAAGAATCCCCACCCTGATATCCCCCACATGGCTGATGACATACTTTTTCCCTAATGGGAGACGACTGTTTTTATGTACTAAATTCGAAGTTACCAGAGGGAAGGATATCCCGGATATCATTCCATTCAGAACGTCACTGCCGACAGATAACTCGTTCCAGCCTATGTTCATTGCAGAATAACCTGTCAGATTCATTGCCTTTAAACCGAGTTCGGCAACCAGTTTCTGTCCAACACCCTGGAAAGGAAACATCCCTCCGCAGTCCAGCAAAAGCACCGGGCCTTCTTCATTTCGGATATGTTTGGCAATACTTGCAACTCGGGCCAGACCGCCCGAAGTTTTGCCGCCTCATCCGCGTACAGGCGTGATATTTCCCCCGATATTACCGGAATAAAGTATCGTCAGTGTTTTTCCAGTGTCAGCCAGACAATTCAGCGGCGACACCATCATCAGTGCCACACACAGCACTATTGAAATAAAAAATTTTTTCAAAATAATTCACCTCCGTTAAGTAAGGCGATTTCCAGAAAAGAATATACCAAGTGCGGTTTGTAGTTCAGGCGGTGTTATGCCGCCTGAAGGCGGAACTGGGTGCAATTAAAAGTGTTATCCTCGTTCCCAAACTCCGTTTGGGAACGCAATTGCAGGCAAAACTCCGTTTTACATGGCAGACAGAGTCTGCCGGGCAGGTGTGTTCCCAGACGGAGTCCGGGAACAAGGACACATACTGAACCTGACACTTTTAATTACACCCGGCGGAACTACAAACTTTGATCCGGTATGTTTTTTATTGGAAATCACCTAAGAAAGGAGTGCCAAAGTTGTACTTTGGCCAAAGTACACTCCTTTGCTTGTCAATTTCTGATGCCATTTATAATAATGATATAATCTGCAATTTCAAGGGCGGTAATGATTTTTTTGTCTGTTTAAGGTGTTATGGGAATATTCCACATTCCTGATAATTTTTTTTGCATTGCTTTTTGAGATATGTATTTGGAACTTACCGTCGCGAACATCAGCGATATGGAAAAACAGCATTCTTTGTTGACACAGGAGCGACACGGATTCCTCAGAACATTGCCGAGCAGTTGGGCATAACACCCATCGGGTCTCCCGGAGTTGGCAGACGGGACGATCAGGGAGCTTCCTTATGGTCAGTGCTTCTTTGAATTCGGCGGGGAGATTGTTGCCGGCAATGTTGTGATCGGCCCTCGGGATCGCGAACCCTGTCCGGAACCATAGATCGAAAAGTTTTTTGCAACCGGTGGATTCCGGGTTAAAATCGGAAAACATCCGTTTTCCGATTTTCCCCGGAATGACGGGCTGGCAGCTATGATAGCGTAATAACTCTGTGGAACATTGGTGAGAGAAAGTGCTTCAGCATTTTACAAGGACATACTAATAATGTATGGTCACTCGCCTTCAGCCCGGATGAAACGATCAGACTCTGGGATGTTAAAACCGGGGAATGCCGGATGCCCCTGAAAGCCGACAAACCCTGCAAAGGCATGAATATCACCGGAGCAACAAGCTTAACCGAAGCCCAGAAAGCCGATATAAGAGATATGGGCGGTATTTCGTGATCTTGTACCATTCACTGCTTATGCTTACGCACCTCTCATATCTGCCGGACAGCTTCCTGACATCTGTCTGAGTGATGATGCCAGCAGGTTAAGTCGGAAATCAGCCGGAAAAATATCCGATTTATCGGCATCCTTCATAAAAGCTGAAAGTAGTTTACACCTTTTTCTTACTGTACTCGTGAGTCGTAAGTTCTCATAAATAGCTGAAATGACTCACCGGGAAACTCCCCCCTTTTTTAAAGGGGGGCAGGGGGGATTTCCCCCGACCTGCTGAAATTCCCCCTTTAAAAAAGGGGGACTCAGAACAGCGGCTTCAGAGAACTTATGACTGTCGAGTGACTGTAGAACAATTTTTCAAATTGTTTAAAACGATTTGAAAAATCGTTCT
>JAUCGG010000007.1 GCA_030378015.1 Desulfococcaceae bacterium HSG8 | reverse complement strand
TACAAAACGGGGATCTGCCTTCATCCGCTCTGCTCCCGCCGGATTGACAAATCCGGCGGTTACATGGATCGGATTTGTCAATCCGAGCCATGAGCCATGTGGCCCAGATGAAGATCATGTCTGATATAAACACCGTTCATCGTTCTGATCCGGTTGTAGCATACATACTCAATGGTCTTGTATAAAATTGCTGTATTATATTATTTACTTAAAAGTTGCCCGAAAATTTGTTTCTTTGTAGTTTCACCGGATCGGAAGAAAATCCCGAATGTTCAGAGACCTTCCGATCTGCTGATAAAAGCAGACGTATGGACTTACAAAGCAAGCTTTGCACTCCCCTGTATCAGCGCGACTGACCTATAAAATAAAATATTTACAGTATGCTGCCAGCGTCCGGAGCGTTTCCGATCTGCCGTGCTGTTATCCCTTGATCAATGCCGTGATTTGTGATACACAATTTTCCAAGGTACAATGCAATGATACCTTCTGACAACAACCAGAACCTAAATTGAGCGATTGTTGTCAGCAAATCTGGCTGAGTGTCTGCCATTCAAAGCTTTGCCCGTTTTGCGGTTTTCACCCGATGGGTGAAAAGCCGAAAATCGCCGAAGCCCTGACATTGCGGAATGAGAATCGTATTCAGATCAAAGAATCGCTCAATTTAGGCAGAAATCAAAAGAGGTGGGAGATGCAGTATCCCTTGGAAGAAAAGATCGGTGATCCGGATCTGCTTGTGGGGCGGGATAAGGAATTTGCAAATTTTAACAGATGGATTGCCAATATACCGAAAAGGCTGTCCAAGTCGAGGGTGATCCTGGCCCGTCGGAAAAGCGGGAAAACATCCTTTGTACAGCGTATCTTCAATCAGCTCTGGAGTGAGAACGGGGAGGTGATACCGTTTTACATTGACATTCCGGAGAGCAAAATCTGGTATCCGCATCTTGCCGTCAGATACTACCGTGCGTTTGCCTCCCAGTACATCTCCTTCCTGGAAAGAGACCCGGCACCGGTTACCAGACCGCTTTCCCTTGAAAAGATAAGGGAATACGGGGTGGCAAAATCCGTCAGCCCCCTGGCTGAGGATGCTGACTCGCTCATTCAGGATGAAAAGATGCGCCGGCATGATCAGATGTGGGAAACCGCTTACTCGGCCCCGCATCAGTATGCCTCTGTTCTGAAAACGCGGTTCCTGGTGATTATTGACGAATTTCAGAACCTGGCCGGGTATGTGTATCCGGACGCGAATTATCAGACCAGTCCTATTGATACCCTGCCGGGCAGCTTTCACTCACTCTCCGAATCCAAGATCGCTCCCATGCTGGTGACCGGGTCATACATAGGCTGGCTCATCGAGATCGCCGGGAAGTACCTGGAGGCGGGACGCCTGACTGAAATATACATGGACCCGTATCTCACGCCTGAAAAGGGTCTTGAGGCGGTTTACAGATATTCGGAATACTTCGGCGAGCCGGTAACCAACGAGACGGCCCTGCTGATCAGCGAACTGTGCATGTCGGATCCGTTCTTCATTTCCTGCGTGATACAGAGCAATTACCAGGACAGGGATCTGACTACGGAGGAAGGGGTGGCAGCCACAGTGAACTACGAGATTACTGACCGGTATTCGGAAATGTCCCGGACATGGGGTGAATATATACAACTGACACTGGCCAGGGTGAACGACCGGGACGCGAAGGCGATCCTGCTGCATCTCAGCAGACATTCGGACCGCTACTGGACGCCCCGGGAACTGAAGGATGCCCTGCCCCTGGATATCAGCCCCGACGATATCAGGGAGAGGCTGAATCTCCTGGTAGAGGCCGATGTGATCAAGTGGGGGAGTTCCGATATCCAGTTCCGGGGATTGCAGGACGGCACGCTGAACCTGATTCTGAGGAGCCGCTTTGAAGAGGAAATTGCCGAGTTTGCTCCGGATATGAGGCAGGAGTTTCATGAGGAGATCAGGAAACTGAAAGATGACAGGAAACGTCTTCAGGGTAAGCTGAACAACCTCACGGGCAAGGTCGCTGAAATGCAGCTCGCGTCCGCTCTCCGCACCAGGAAACGCTTTTCCCTGTCGGATTTTTTCACCGGAGCGGGAGACACATCCCGTCTGAATATCACCGCGGTGAGGCTCCGGGTTCCCCTTCAGCGGAAAGACGGGAAAAATATGGAACTGGACGTGGTGGCCGAATCGGACTGCGGCCGCACGGTCGCGGTCGAGGTGAAAAAATGGAAAACCCCGGTAGGCATAAGCATAGCGGAAGATTTCGCAGAGAAAGTGAGTATCTTCTCCGAACAGAATCCGGACAGAACCGTCCTGCCGGCCTTTCTTTCCCTCGGAGGATTCACAAAGGAAGCGGCGGAGTTCTGCCGGGTGCGGGGGATCGGGACTGCGGAGAGAATCGAGCATTTCTGATTTACGATTCACGATTTTACGGAGTGCAAAGCGTTCGACTGAGCTTCACGCCGAAGTCTTGCTTTGCGAGTGGTACGCTATAAACACTTGCAAAGCAAACTTTGCACTCCTCTGTATGAACTGCCGGATTCATCGGAGTGCAAAGCTTGCTTTGCGAATAAAAGCAGGTGGATAAACACTCGCAAAGCAAGCTTTGCACTCCTCTGTATGAACTGCCGGACATCGGAGTGCAAAGCTTGCTTTGCGAATAAAAGCAGAGGGATAAACACTTGCAAAGCAAGCTTTGCACTCCTCTGTATGAACTGCCGGATATCGGAGTGCAAAGCTTGCTTTGCGAATAAAAGCAGAGGAATAAACACTTGCAAAGCAAGCTTTGCACTCCTCTGTATGAACTGCCGGATCCATCGGAGTGCAAAGCTTGCTTTGCGAATAAAAACAGAGGGATAAACACTTGCAAAGCAAGCTTTGCACTCCTCTGTATGAACTGCCGGATTCATCGGAGTGCAAAGCTTGTTTTGCGAATAAAAGCAGAGGGATAAACACTCGCAAAGCAAGCTTTGCACTCCTCTGTATGAACTGCCGGATCCATCGGAGTGCAAAGCTTGCTTTGCGAATAAAAGCAGAGGGATAAACACTTGCAAAGCAAGCTTTGCACTCCTCTGCATCAAGCTTTCCACTCCTCTGATCCGTAAGATGCATAATTTTTTGATAAGTGCCGCTGTTTATGATACAGACCTGACAAAACGTCGGGCATCGAACTGAAAAAGGAGGTAATTCAATGAAAATCATACGAAACATAATAATTTTTATGTTTGTGGCCGGATTCCTGACCGCAATCGGTATCGCTCCTGTTACCGCCCAGGACATCGGCGAGGTACAGAACCTGATATCTGATCCTGATCCCTCGGATACCCCCGTATCCCGAATCATCATGACATGGGAACCCCCGCTGGAATCTTCGGATATATCAGGTTATTATACATTATTTAATGAGGAATCCGAACATACATTCACGTTGGAGAATACGCACGATATCACTGTTATCACGGATACCGAAGTGAGCAGCGATGATTACGCCGCATCCGAGCCGGACGCTTCTGTCCCTGCCCATTTTCACGTTGCTGCTGCCGATACCTACGGGAACATAGGGCCCACAAGCGATACGGGGCCGTTTTATATTGACGCAGTCCCCCCTTCTGATGCCAAAGCCGCCGCGTCGGAAACCGTCTCAGAGCCTGTTGTCACACTGACTCTGGAGGCCGAGGGAGCCGCGGAGGTCTTCATCAGCAATACTGAATATGAAGGCGGGGACGGGCAATGGAAGCCCCTGGCTGCTTCCGAAGAATGGCTCCTGGCTGCCGGAGGAGGGGAGAAAACTGTATATGTCCGGTTCAGGGACGGAGCCGGGAATACCGCGGATGCTCCACCCGTGACAATCCTTTATGTTGCCGGAGATACGGACTGCAACGGGATTATCGGACTGAAAGACGCAGTAGTGTCTATGCAGGTATTAACGGGAATAAATTCCCCGGATATTTGCAACTCGGATGTTGACGGTGATGGGAAAACAGGCATGCTAGAAGCGGTTTTTGTTTTGAAGAAGATATCGGAATAAATCGCAAATTACAAATAAGGGAGTACCCGGAAAATAATATACCGCGGTATTGGACACGGATAAACACGGATTTTATTGCAGAAATGATCCGTGTTCATAAGTCCGTGTCCTGTGACCGGAAAACCGGTCCGGATTTTATTACTGAGAAATATCCGTGCATATCCGTGTTCATCCGTGTCCTGAAAACCGCGAAAGTTTTAACCGCGGAAGACACGGAATTACATAAATGAGATTTCATGAATCCCTGCTTAACAGGGGCTTACAGATCAGGAAAAAAATTTCGGGAAACATTTAAGAAATTACAAGCACCGAATTACAAATAAATCACAAACCTCAAGCACCGAATTGCAAGGTTTGTGATTTGAATTTGGGCATCCTTCATAGAAGCTGAAAGTAGTTTGGTGATTTCCAGAAAAGAATATACCAAGTGCAGTTTGTAGTTCCGCCTTCAGGCGGCATAACACCGCCTGAAGGCGGAACTGCAAACCTTGATCTGGTATGTTTTTTATTGGAAATCACCTTTACACTTTTTCTGACTGCAGAACGACTTTTCAAGTCGTTCGGAACGATTTGAAAAATCGTTCTACAGGAAAGTGTAAACTGGCGAATGAAGGATGCCTTTGAAATTTTTGATTTGTGGTTTCTGATTTATCATCTTTTGTGATCCTATGAAATATAAACATGAAAACACCCTGAAAAAATACGATATCATTTTCGTTATCTTCCTGTTCCTCCTGTGTGTGCCTGCCGAGTATTATGAAATCTTTTCTTTAGCAGAAGATCAGACCCTTTCTTTCCGTCACGCGATGCGTTCCGTTTTTATCAACAAGAAGGAAATGATCTTTCTTTATGACAAAATTGTTCTTGTTACGATTGACGAGGTGTTTTTCGAAAAATACGGAAAATTCCCTTTAAAACGAAAGGACATTGCTAAGATAATTGTCAATCTGAACAGGCTTGGTGCAAAGGTTATCTGTGTTGATATGTTAATGGAGCTGCCAGGGGCTTACGGCGAAGACCCTGTACTGACAGACGCGATCAGCCAGAGCCGCGCTATACTGGCTTCGCGGGCTTTGTTTGACAACAATGGTCAGTTTCAGAAACTCATTTATCCCACGCCTCTTCTGAAAAACGCAGGTTCCAGCGGATATATAAACATGGTTTCCCCGAGCTCCGCGCGCACTTTTTTTAGCCGCGTCCGAATTCATCCTGAAATAGCCGGATCAGAACACGGCTGGCCCATCGCAATCCGGGCAGTATCGGAATACCTGGAAGCAGAGCCTTTGTTACAGGACGGAATCCTGATATTCGGGGACATTTCCGTCCCACTGGATCAGTTCAATGATATTTATATTGACTTTTCCGCTGTCCCGGAAGGTTACAGGTTTCTCCATCAGATGGTCGGAATAACAGCCGCGGAATTTTCGGATATCTCCGGTCTGACCGGAAGTGAGATAAATGAACTGAAAGAATGGGTGGAAGGTAAGATTGTCATACTGGGGGAAACGACCCCGGTTTCTCACGACTGGTTTGACACTCCGGCAGGTATGATGTATAGCATTGAAATTATAGGAGATACTATAAACACTTTTTTAAAAGGTGTTCCTTTACGACCCGCATCCTGGAAAACCGAAACAGGGATAACCTTCCTGCTTTTACTGTCCGTTGTTCTGTGCGTATCTCTGGTACATGCAGCGTGGCTCCAAGTATTGTCCGCAGTCATCCTGTTCTCGGCATTTGTTTTTATCTGCACACTCAGTTATATGTACAATGGTATCGTTATTTCAATGAGTTATAATCTGACAGCAGGATTATCGGCATATTTTATCCTCAGTCTGTCGTCATATTTCCGTGAAAAAAAGCTCAGTATTGCCCGGCATACAGACAAGAAACATGCCGAAAGACAACGTGAAACTGCCGAAGCTGCCAACAAAGCGAAAAGCCAATTTCTTGCCAATATGAGCCATGAAATCCGCACGCCCATGAATGCCATCATCGGTATGACGGAACTGGCCCTGGAAACAGAATTAACCGAAGAACAGCGGGATTACCTTGAAACGACCCGCAAATCTTCGGATCACTTGTTGAACCTGCTTAACAGCATCCTGGATTTATCAAAAATCGAAGCCGGAAAAGCAGAGCTCATAGAAAGCCCTTTCAATCTGAGCCGGCTGCTGAACGACACCCTCGTTATCCTGGCTTATAATGCAGAGCGTAAGGGCCTCAGACTGACCTGGGATGCATCAGATACCCCCGTATATTTCAGGGGGGATTCACAGAAGCTCCGCCAGATTATAGTCAATCTCGCGGGCAATGCCGTCAAATTCACAGATGTGGGAGAAATAAAGATCCGGGTGCGGCAGATTGCTGATCCTGATTATGAATTTCAGGCCATCTGGCTTCAATTCTCGGTCCGGGATACCGGCGTGGGTATCCCGGAGGACAAACTGGATACAATTTTTGACGGTTATACCCAGGTAGAAGGGAAGGGAAACTTTTCCCGAAAATACGGTGGAACCGGGCTGGGGCTTTCTATCAGCAGGCACCTGGTGCATCTCATGGGCGGGGAAATACATGTAGAAAGTACGCTCCATAAGGGCACTGCCTTTTGTTTCAAACTTCCGTTCGAGCCTGCAGAACTGGCGGAAATCGAAGCCCTGCGATTGAAAACAGTTGATTCCGAACGTCGGCATCCGGTAGCAAATATTCGGCCCCTGCGTATTCTTGTGGCAGAAGATTTTGAAGTGAATCGGATATATATCTCCCATATGCTTGAAAAACGCGGGCATGAGATACATCTGGCGGAAAACGGCAGGGAAGCCCTGGAACTGCTGGAGCAGCACTCCTTTGATCTGATACTTATGGATATTGACATGCCGGTGATGGACGGCCTGGAGACAACCCGGCGGATCAGGGAAACAGATGATCCCGAAATATCAGGAATTCCCATTGTAGCACTGACAGCTTACGCTGTGAGAGGAGACCGGAAGCGATTCCTGGATGCCGGCATGGACGAATATGTATCCAAGCCGATAAACGCGGGGGAACTGATGAATGTCATAGGGAGACTCACCTGCGAGGATTCGCTTCATACATCTGTCCCTGAACCGTCATCCGAACCGTCTCTGCATGATAACAAGTTTATTGATCCTGACTACGCATTGAAATCAATGGACAATGATGAGGAAATATTGCGGGAGGTATTCAAATCTGCTGCAAAAACCATCCCGGAGGGATTAAAAGAAATCCGAGAGGCAATATCGGAGAAAGACAGCAAAACAGCCGCGCGGGTGGCACACAAATTAAAGTCGTTTTTCAGATCCGTGCGAGCGGAACAGGCAGCCGATATTGCCCTTGAGATGGAACAGGCCGGGAAAGAAGAAAACATGAAAGACGCTGAAGCTCTGTTACAGGATTTTGAAGAAAGAACCGCCGGGGTTCTGGAAGAAATAAATTCGTATATCCGCGGGTAACCCCCGTTGCTCGCGAGCCGAGCGCCCTGCTGCTTTCTTCTGCCCTTGCTGCTCGCGGGGGATTGACAAATCCCCCGCCCACATGCCTCGGATTTGTCAATCCGAGCCGAGCGCGCCATGTTGCTTGTTGCCGCTCCCTGCTGCTCCCTGCTACCCCTTGCTGCTCGCGGGGGATTGACAAATCCCCCGCCCACATGCCTCGGATTTGTCAATCCGAGCCGAGCGCGCCATGTTGCTTCTTGCCGCTCCCTGCTACCCCTTGCTGCTCGCGGGGGATTGACAAATCCCCCGCCCACATGCCTCGGATTTGTCAATCCGAGCCGAGCGCGCCCTGTTGCTTCTTGCCGCTCCCTGCTGCTCCCTGCTACCCCTTGCTGCTCGCGGGGGATTGACAAATCCCCCGCCCACATGCCTCGGATTTGTCAATCCGAGCCAAGCGCGCCCCTGTTGCTTCTTGCTTTTAGGGGATGCTCCGAAACCGGAACGGATCAGGGGAATCCCGGAAATTCCTGCTCCCGGATCGGGACCGGGAGAAAGAGCAAGAGTAAGGCTCCCCTAAATCCGCTATAATCAGAAAAATCCCCTGAGTTTAGGTATCTGTCTGCTGAATTTATTTATTCGGAGGCTTCTTATCCGTTTTAACCTTCAGCTTCTTCTTGTGCTTTTTCAGCAACTGATAGAGCCTTGCCTGTGACAATCCGGACAAACGGCATGCTGCTTCAACTTTTCCGTCCGCTGCTTTTATCAGTCGGTCAAGATAATCTGATTCTGCCGCGCGGATAACCTGTTCACGGTACTCTTTGAATTTGGGTAATTCCCCGGGATCTGACGACACATCCCGTTTATTATCCAGCGGAAGGTTTTGTACGGAAGATGTACATGAATCCAACCCGGATTTAAAGAAATGAATCCTTAATTTCGAAGGCAGGTGGTGGGGACATAATACCTGTTCGTTTACAGCGCCGCTAATAGTTTCACGAATAACAGAATTCAGTTCACGGACATTTCCAGGCCACTGATAACCATTCAGAAAATCACCGAATTCTTCGGAGATATCTTTAACATCGGTATCCAGTTCCGTACAGACGGTCTTAATGTAACGGACTGCCAGGGGCATGATGTCTTCGGTGCGCTCCCGTAAAGGAGGAAGGTGAATACGCGATGTCACCAGGCGATAATACAGGTCTTTCCGAAAGGTTCCTTTCTCTACCATCCTTTCCATATCCCTGTTTGTCGCGGAGACCACCCGAAAATCACATGTGACTTCCTTTTTTGCCCCGAGAGGCCGGAATTTTTTATCCTGCAGCACCCGCAGTAAAGACTTCTGGACGGGCATGGGAAGATCCGCGACTTCATCCAGGAACAATGTGCTCCCTTCAGCCTGCCGGATCAGCCCTTCCCTGTCCTGGTCAGCCCCTGTAAACGTCCCTTTTTTATGGCCGAACAGCAGACCTTCTCCCAGGTTTTCGGGGATACTCGTACAGTCAACCGGAACTATTGCCTTTTCTGCTCTCCGGCTGTTCATATGAACAGCGTTCGCGAAAAGTTCTTTGCCTGTTCCGGTTTCTCCTGTGATCAATACGTTTCCCTCACTGTTTGAAACCCTGGCAACGGCCTCCAGGCATGCCCTGATTTTCGGACTGTCCCCGATAATAAGCCCCCTGTTTAAAAGCCCCTGTTCACTGAGCCGAAGCCGGTTTTCCCGGTACTCCAGGGCACGTTTCAGGAGCAGTCGGAGGTTCTGTAAAGTAACAGGTTTCTGAATGTAATACCAGGCCCCGTTTTTTACCGCAGCTTCGGGGATAACAGCGTCTTCCTGGCCGGTGATAATAATAACCTCGGGCGATGACCGGGTTCCCCCGAATTTCCCGATATGTTCCAGACCGTTGCCATCCGGTAAAACCACATCCAGTAAAACGATATCGTAATCGGTTTCATCTGCCATCCGGATACCGTCACGGAGATTTCCAGCGCGTTCACATTCATAACCTTCGCGTCTGATAAACATTGAGATTTTCACACAAAAAGTTTCAGAATCGTCAACGATTAAAATTTTTGCCATTTTATTGTCCTGTTGTTTGTACTCCCTGCTCGAAAATTACGAATCCATGAGAGTGAAAAGCTTGCTTGTGAAGAACTGATCATAGCACCGAATTTCCCATTATTCAATCAATAATTTTAAGCACTTCATCAGGAGTGCAAAGCTTGCTTTGCGATTAGATTAATATCCAATAACCAATAAGTATCCAAAGGTTTTTCCATGATATTTTCTCTCGCAAAGGCGCAGAGGAAAGGATCAGAGCCGGGTACAGTTGCAGGTTGGGTGAGGCACGAACCCCGACACTCACCTTTCATATAAACGGCCATGACCTGACGCTCACAACGAATGATGAAAGTCCGCCGCGACTCCCCTTTTGTAAAGGGGGCCGGGGGATTTTTTTCCGGGACTTTCATATAAATATAAACACTCACAAAGCAAGCTTTGTACTCCCTGGGGATTCGGATACCGGCATCTGACAAAAGCCTTGCAAAATATGCAGAAATAATTTATAATCCACCGAAATACGAGTATCAGGGCATTCTGGTCATCGTTCTTGTTAAGCGACAAAACAATAAGCAGGGGGAGCAGATGAAAAGATTGAAATTATTATCCGTTGTTATCAGTATCGTTATGGTATTTTTTGTCATGTCTGAAGGGTCGGCACTCGGGCAAACCCATGAAGCTTCTCTTTCCTGGATGCCGGCGGACAGCCGCTCATCCGGATTTTTCAATAATATATGGGGGACTTCAGGCTCAGATGTCTTTGCCGTCGGCGGGGGCTATGATTATGATGCATTGCAATATTATGGCATGATCCTTTATTACGACGGGGCAAACTGGAAAGAGGTTCATCATGAGACATTCCAATATATTGAAGATATATGGGGCACCTCGGAATCGGATGTTTTTGCCGCTGGCGGGGTCTATGGTGATAATACGCTTCAGTATCAGGGTGTTATCCTGCACTATGATGGTGCAGACTGGTCTTTGATGAACACCGGTGCAACTGGCTGGCTCTACGGTATATGGGGAAGATCGGGATCGGATGTATTTGCTGTGGGTGATGCCGGAACAATCCTGCACTATGACGGGACAGGATGGTATAAAATAAACAGCGGAACAGACAGGAACCTGAGAGGTGTATGGGGAAGCTCCGGTTCGGATGTTTTTGTCACAGGGGATTCCGGAATCATCCTGCATTATAATGGGAAAGAATGGAGTGAAATGCCCGTTGAAACTGATAAACACCTTACACGCGTGTGGGGCATCTCCGGATCAGATGTATTTGTTGTGGGGGATGCCGGAACAATCCTGCACTATGATGGTGCAGAATGGCATGAAATGAGCAGCAGCACGGATGCTGACCTCAAAGGTATATGGGGTAATTCTGGTTCGGATATTTATGCTGCGGGTGACGCAGGGACAATCCTCCGTTATAACGGGACAGGCTGGCAAAAGATGAACAGCGGCACAGACCAGCGTATCAGGGGGATATGGAGCAGTCCGGGACCGGATGTTTTTGCTACCGGGGATTTCGGTACGATCCTGCGGTACCTGCCCCTCGCAATCGAAGTCCCTCCGAGCGTGTCAGAAGGAGACGGGATTCTTACAGCCCGGGGAACTGTACGGTCTGTATATGCCCAGGGCAGCGATCTTACGATAAACCTGGTTTCTGGCGATCCTTCGGAAATTAGCGTGCCTGCTTCAGTTACCATTCCCAAGGGGCGGACTTCGGCTGTATTTGATCTTACCATTATGAATGATACACTTCTGGACGGGTCCCCGAAAGTCACTGTTACAGCCGCGGCCGCCGACTATTCTCCTGCTGCCGCTGTTGTGCAGGTCATTGATGATGAAACAGTTGCCCTGGCCATCAGCATACCCGAAAATGCTGCCGAGGGAGACGATATTCTCCAGGGTACGGTTACTGTTGCCGCGGTAGTTGAAAAAGATGTGGCAATATCCCTGGTTTCAGATGATACAGGTGAGATCACAGTGCCGGAAATGATCACCATACCCGCGGGTGAAAGCGCGGCAGTTTTTGACCTGACAATCGTTGATGATACAAAAATTGACGGGAAAAAGACTGCAACTGTCACCGCGTCTGTGGCAGGCTGGATTTCAGGCAGCGATTCCGTTGATGTGGAAGATAATGAACTTAGGGAACTGGGCATTCAGTTCGATACCGACATTGTTTCCGATGAAGAAGATACGGTGTCGGTTCACGAGCATGAGGGACTGCTTTCCGGCGCAGGAATTGTGTCTGTACCGGGGACACTTGTTTCCGACCTGACGGTTCTTCTTTCATCAGATACGCCTTCGGAAATCGTTGTCCCGGAGACTGTTACCATTCCTTCGGGAGAGGCATCTGCTGCTTTTGATCTCACGGTCATCGAGGATTCCGAAACTGACGGCCCTCAGACAGTAACCATCACTGCTTTGGCAGAAGGCTGGACTTCCGGGAACAATACCATTGACGTGAACGATAATGATCCCGGCACACTGGAATTCAGCGCGGAGTCTTACGAAGCAGGTGAAACTGACGGGGAGATTGAGATAACGGTTGTCAGGAGATTCAGCACAACCGGCAAAATAACAGTTGACTACGCTACAAGTGACGATACAGCCATTGCCGGGGAGGATTACACCGATGCATCCGGGACCCTGGTTTTTGAAGACGGTGAGACGAGCAAGACGTTTTTCATATCCGTTTCAGACGATGCACTGGCCGAGGGGGATGAGACTGTAAATCTGGCCCTCGGCAATCCCGAAGGCGGGGTCGGCGAACCCTCAGTTCTCACCATTTTTGATGATGAACATACATGCCTGAACGCGGATCTGAATGACACCCGGATCGTGCTGAACTGGTGCATACCGTATCAGTCCGAAGACCTGCTGGGATACAATGTGTATCATGAGGGGATACGGATAAATACCGATATTGTGACAGAAAGCGCATACATTGCCGATGTCGGGACTGAATACGGCAAATATGCATATACCGTAAAAGCGGTTTATGAGACCGGGGAAGAGAGAAACCTTTACAATGAAGCTTATGTTGTGATCGCACAGGACTATGCACTGGATTTTAACGGAACCGATGATTATGTTGCCGTTCCGAATAATCCGGTACTTCGACCTGACACAGCGATTACCCTGGAAGCCTGGATATATGTACGATCCGTTGACAAATGGGAGGGGCCGATCAGCTATTTGCAGGATAACAGCATGGATGAGTCAGGTTACGGCTTTTTTTATAAAAACGAAAAGCTGCGTTTTTTTCTGGTGACAGAGGATATGTCCGGTAATGATGCAAGTAACAACCCGGGCGGATCCGTCACCCTTAATAAATGGCATCACATCGCTGGTACTTATGACGCGTCTGCCGGGGAAAACAATCTCAGGTTTTACCTGGACGGCGTACTCACCGATTCGGAAACAAAAACAGGGAATATTGACTGGACCTTTATGCCGACCGATTTCCGCATCGGTGTATATCATGATGATAATGAAGATGAGTATTTTGACGGCATGATTGACGAAGTCCGCATCTGGAACGCGGCCCGCACACAAGAGGAAATCCGATCCGCCATCTACAACAAGCTGAATGATGAAGATGAAGAACTGGCAGGATATTGGCCCATGAATGAACGGAGTGTGGCGGATATGTCAGGCTCCGGAACTGACGGAACGATTCACGGGGTATTTTTCGCTGAAGGTGTGCCGCTTGGTGATATTGCCCGGGTACCGCGATTTCTTAAAGCCGTTGTCGGTTCGGATCAGGTCGTGCAACTGACCTGGAGAAACTTCAGCCGCAGAAAGGACTTACAAGGACATAATATATATCGGGACGATGTGAAAATCGCCGCGGCTGACATAAAGACCTCCGAATTTTCGGAACATGTGAATTATTCCGATACCGATGTCCTTTCGGATAATTCCTACTGTTATACAGTGACAGCGGTATATGGAGAAGGTGGGGAAAGCGGTCAGTCAGACGAAGTCTGTGTTGATATTGCTTCGGAGTATGCGATGGTATATGATGGGCAAGACAATTATGTGCAACTGGACAGTGCGAATGTCCTCGGACTGAGTTACGGAAATTTCACCGTAGAAGCCTGGATCAGGATATCTTCTTTTGACCATATTTATGAGCCTGTCCTGGGAGTTTCACCATTGCTGTTCATAGGCACCAGGGATCGGAAGCCCTATATGAGTTTCAATTTTGGCGAGTCCCGCAAGGAAAACGAAAATGATCTGGAAGGGAAGACGATCCTTTCGGAAAATGTATGGTATCACATTGCATGGCGGTATGCCCGTACCGAAGGGCCCGTGGGAGAGCAGGCAGTTTTTATCAACGGAATTCCGGACGCTTCAGAGAAAGGACACTATGTGTTTCAAGGTGCCGGTAACGCGGATATCGGCAGGGTCAGAGATTCATACTTCACGGGAATGATACAGGAAGTCCGTATCTGGAACACAGCCCGCACTGAGGAAGAAATCCGGTCTGCAATGTATTCCCGTCTGAACGGCAATGAGGAGGGGCTGGCAGGCTGGTGGCTTCCTGATGAATGGAACATTGTCACACTGGCTGACAAATCTGGCAATGGTCATGACGGAACAATTAATGACCTGACTTATGCGAAAGGGATACAGATTGATCAGTTGGCAGTGATCCCCCAGTTTCTGAAAGCTGCCGGCTCGGATGCCGGAATCACTCTGAGTTGGAATCCCCCGGGATTTGCCGACGATCTGATCGGGTACAGGGTCAGGCGTGATGACGGAAAGACCTCCGAGCCAGAGGAAATAATATGGGTAAAAACCTCGGAGGTCTCGCAGGAGGTCTGGCATGATGCCGATGTCTCACCGGGCAATTCGCACTGCTACACAGTTGAGGCGATCTATGACGACAGCGGAGAGAGCATCCCTTCGGATGAGGTCTGCATGCTGGCCGCGTCGGACTATGCTCTCTCATTCAACGGAATAGACAATTACGCCGGTACTTCGGAGCTTTCCGGTTCAGACTTTTCCGCTGATCAGAGCTTCACAGCGGAGTTGTGGGTAAAACCTGATGAAAGCCGGAATGACCCGGGGATTATTTCCAACAAAGACTGGGACTCGGGAAGAAACAAGGGATTCATCATTGCCCAGGTTGATGACAGTTGGAAAGCGAATATCGGTGATAATGAGAACCGAAGCGATTTCTCCGGCAGCATCATCTATGACGGGAAATGGCATCACCTATCTATAGTTATTGATCGGGAAAGCGGAAAAATGTCGGTTTTCCAGGACGGTGACATGAAGGGCGAGACAGATATTTCCTCAATAGGTGATTTGAACAGCGGCCTGAATCTCAACATTGGCCAGGATGGGACAGGAATATACGGAGACAAATTCAAAGGAGCCATAGACGAAGTCCGCATATGGGACAGGGCGCGTACAACCGAGGAAATCAGATCCGCAATGTTTACCCGTATGACCGGCAATGAGGAGGGGTTGGCAGTTTACTGGCCCATGAATGAGGTAACCCCGAACCGTCTGCCGGATAAATCCGGGAACAGTCATGACGGTGAGATTTACGGGGCAGAATGGATTGAAGGCGCGCCGGTTAGTCAGATGGGCAGAATACCGCTGAATTTGAAAGCTGTTCCTGATCCGGGTGGCAGCGGCATCAGGCTGACTTGGGAAACCCCGGGTCTTACCAGCGGTCTGAGCGGTTATAATATCCTGCGTGACGGGGTGCAGTCCGGCGCAGACATAATAACAGAAACCGCATACATTGATACTGATGTCATTTTTGGCGATACATATTGTTATGCTGTTAAGGCTGTTTATGATGACGCAGTAGAAAACAGTCCGTCTGATGAAGCCTGTGCAGTGATTATGCAGAACTATGCACTGGATTTTGACGGGGATGATTATGTTGTAATACAAAATAATCCCATACTTCGCCCGAACACAGCGATCACAGTCGAGGCATGGATTTATGCCCGGTCATCCGGTGCCCGGCGAAAGGCTCCCATCTCTTATCTGCAGGATAACGGCCGCCAGGAGTCGGGTTATGGTTTCTTTTATAAATACGATGAGATTCGTATCCACTTGGTAACAGAGGATATGCCAGGCGAGGATGTGAGTGATAACCCGGGATCACCCATCACTCTGAATAAATGGTATCATGTCGCGGGCACTTATGACGCGTCTGCCGAGGAAAATAATCTGAAATTTTATTTGAACGGCGTATTGACAGATTCGGAAACAAAAACAGGGAATATTGACTGGACTTTTATGCCTGACGATTTTCGTATCGGTGTATTCCACGATAGAGATGAAGATAAGTATTTTGACGGCATGATTGACGAAGTCCGCATCTGGAACGCGGCCCGCACAGCAGAGGAAATTCAGGCGACATGGAATCGGGGCCTGAGCGGCAATGAGGAAGGGCTGGTGGGATACTGGCCTATGGTTCCGGATGAGACCCTTACGGATAAATCCGGCAACGGCAATCACGGGAAGATTTACGGGGCTGAATGGACACAAGGCCCGCCTATCGGAGAATAGATGTAGGGTGGGTGAAGCGAAGCGGAACCCACCATTTTTGAAAATTCGGTGGGTTCCGTTTCGCTTCACCCACCCTACAACTAACCACCCGCAAAATCAAGGAGGTAAGCATAATGAGTCCGAGCTATGCTCATTCCATGCTTCTGATCACACTGGGCAGTGAAATCAACAAGGAACGGAAATTCCGTGCCTTCGGAGATCTGACACTGGTCATCAACGGAAAGGATTACACGCCGGACATCTCCGTTTACAAATGGCGGAAAGCGAATTATCTGAGCAAGGACATCGTCAAAATGGAGGAAATGCCGTTGATCACGGTAGAAATTGTCTCTCCCACCCAGGGCAAAAATGAACTGTTTGAGAAAACTGAGATATATCTTCAGGCCGGGGTTCAGTCCGGGTGGATTGTTGATCCGCAGACACACAGCATCATCGTCACAGACCGGAACGGCGCCCGACATTTCCATGAGGGTATCCTCAGAGATATCACAGGGCTGAACATAGATATCGGAATTGTTTTTGAAGATGAATAATCCTGATTCGGTAAGTCCTCGTTCCCAAACGGACAATGCTGAAAAGGAGGAACAACATGCGAATCTGGCTCAAGGAAAGAATAGGAAATCCCGAACTGTTCACCGGCAGGAAAGAGGAACTGACCTATTTTCTGAACTGGATCGAACGGATAAAACGGGAAATCTCCATGAGTACGGCCATCCTCTCCCGGAGAAAGACCGGGAAGACCGCGATCATGCAGAGACTGTATAATATCACGTTCCATAAAGACGCGGGCGTCATCCCGTTTTATTTTGAGATCATAGAGACAGATCACTGGTTGGGAAACTTTGCCGAAGATTTTTTTCTCTCATTCATCTCACAGTATGTCGCGTTCAAAACCCGAAACAATGCCTATCTCACCTTCGGACGGGCCAAAAATCTGGCTCATGCGCTTGAGATATGCGGAAAGGAGGGACTTGATTTTCTGGCCGATCCGATCAGGGAAATGCAGGGCCGGGACGGGGATGCGGATTTCATGTGGGAGATCGCAAGAAATATGCCTTTGAATGTCGCGACCTACACTGACGAGTACATCGTCCAGATCATTGATGAATTCCAATTTATTAACCGTCATATTTACAGAGACAGATCCTGTAAAGACAGAATCGCCAACCTCGCGGGCAGCTACCTGCACACTGCCGAATACAAGAACGCGCCGATGCTGGTGTCCGGAAGCTGGGTCGGCTGGCTTGCAGGTGATCTGCGCCGCATGCTTCCGGGAAGGTTCCAGCCTTATTACCTTGAAAGCCTCCCCGAAGATGAGGCCGTGGAAATGATCCTGAGATATTCCCATCTGGAAAGCATTCCTGTGGCAGAGGAGATTGTTCCGCTGATGGCAAGGCTGACCGAGGGAAATCCGTTTTATATCAGTTCCCTGTTCCGCTCCAGATACCCTGGAAAGGATTTCACCTCCGAGGAGGGGCTGCTCGAAACATTGGAATTCGAGACCCTTCGCGACGGGGGGATCATCAGAGGCATCTGGATGGAGTACGCGGGCTATGCCATGGATAAAGCCAACAGCAGAAATGCGAAAAATATCGTTCTGTATCTCTGCAAACACCGGGAAAGGGAGGTAACCCGTGAGGAAATGCTGAAAAAGCTGAACCTCGGAATAAGCGATTCGGAACTGGAGAGGAAGCTTAAGATCATTGTCAGAGCCGACATCATTGAGCAGGGAAGCACCAATTTCGATTACCGCGGGGTCCGGGACAACATCTTCGACAAGGTGTTCAGGGGTGTCTATCAGAAAGAAATCAACGGGTTTGATCCCAAGGAGATAACAGACGAATACAAGGTCCTGTATGAAACCCTGAAAAAAGAAAACAGGCAGCTGATGGGCGAGTACAGCCATTACAGGGGCAAGTTCGCGGAGTACCTGATCATTGACAAGCTGAGGAAACACGCGTATTTAAGCAACCGGGTATTTACGGGGATGATTGAAAATCTTCCGGATGACTTCAGCTTCTCGGAATATAAAACCGTGTGGTCCTACTCGGCCTCTCCCATTCACAAAAGGGACATTCAGATTGACATCCTGGCAGTCGCGGCCGACAAAGACGATTACTCCCTGATCGGGGAGGTGAAAAATCGGAAATCCAGGTTTTCCGTAAAAGAGGCACGGGAGTTTGTGAAAAAGGCAGGGGAACTGAAAAAACTTGAAAACATCGGCAAATCCGTGCTGTTTGTCTTTTCTGTGAACGGATTTTACAAAAATACCCTGGCATATCTGGAAAGGCACGGAATCGCTCGGAGTTCTGATCCTCGGTGGCTCGAGGCTCCGAAGAATATCCGTGACCCGTAAGGGAATTGCCCCTCAATTGCTCCGTTCGGATTGATAAATCCGAACCCCGCTGCGGGGGATTTGTCAATCCCCCGCGAGCAACAGCTTCTGGGAACTGCCCCCTCAATTGCTCGGTTCGGATTGACAAATCCGAACCCGCGGCGGGGGATTTGTCAATCCCCGCGAGCAACAGCTTCTGGGAACTGCCCTCTCCTGCTCGGTTCGGATTGACAAATCCGAACCCCGCGGCGGGGAATTTGTCAATCCCCGCGAGCAACAGCTTCTGGGAACTGCCCTCTCCTGCTCGGTTCGGATTGACAAATCCGAACCCGCGGCGGGGGATTTGTCAATCCCCCGCGAGCAACAGCTTATGGGAACTGCCCCTCACTTGCTCGGTTCGGATTGACAAATCCGAACCCCGCGGCGGGGGATTTGTCAATCCCCAGCGAGCAGCAGCTTATGGGAACTGCCCTCTCCTGCTCGGTTCGGATTGACAAATCCGAACACCGCGGCGGGGGATTTGTCAATCCCCCGCGAGCAACAGCTTCTGGGAACTGCCCTCTCCTGCTCGGTTCGGATTGACAAATCCGAACCCGCGGCGGAGGATTTGTCAATCCCCCGCGAGCAACAGACGGGTATTCTATCCCTAAACAGTGAACAGTAACAACTGAGAAACAAAGAGGCTAACAATGCGATTCATTATTACACTTCTGGTTTTTATTATCACAGCGGTTTCGGCTCATGCCCAGGTGGTTCCGGATGGCACAATGGGGCCGCCCAGACCATTAAACGGGCCTGATTTTGATATCCGAGCGGAATACGGACACCAGGCCGGCGCGAATCTGTTTCACAGTTTCAGCCAGTTCAACATCAATACCGATGAGAGTGCGACCTTCAGCGGCCCGGCTTCGGTTAAAAATATCATTTCCCGTGTCACCGGCGGGAACTCCTCATGGATTGACGGAACCCTGCGCTCTGCAATTGACGGCGCTGACATGTATCTGCTGAACCCGGCAGGCGTGATGTTCGGTCCCAACGCCTCCCTGGACCTCAGCGGTTCCTTCCACGCAAGCACTGCTGATTATCTGCGTATGGGAGAGAATGAAAGATTTTACACAGAACCTCTCGAGGGAAATGTGCTTTCCGCATCAGCCCCGGCAGCTTTCGGTTTTCTCGCCCCTTCAGATGAAAAGGGTGTCGCGCCGATTTCTTTGGATGAAACCGAATTCAGTGTGAATGATGGCAAAACCATTTCTCTCATCGGCGGGGATATTACCATAAAGAATGGCGATATTGCTGCCCCCGGGGGACGGATTAACTTGGCAAGTGTCGCATCCGCAGGTGAGGCGATTCCGATTGAATCTGACCTGGATATCTCCTCATTTGAAAAACTGGGAGATGTGACCCTTTCCGACGAATCAAACATAGATTTATCCTTAACGGGCATTCCGAACGGAGACATTTTCATTCGCGGAGGTCAGTTTGCTGCCGATGAAAGTGTTATCAGAACACGGAACTGGGGAGATGAAAAGGGAGGAGTAATTGACATCCGGGCAAATGACTTGTCCTTCACAAACACCACGCTTGATTCTTCCTGCTTTTCCTACGAGGAGACTGGCCGCGGCGGAGATATCGTGTTAAAAGCATCGGATTCAATCCGTTTTACCAACGCGATCATCAGGGCAGATGCCCATGAAACCGGGGACGGATCAGATGTCTTTATCAAAGCTCATGATATATCTCTGACAGACAGCAAGATTTATGTGGAAACTTATGAAGACGGAAACTCGGGAACCCTCACCATAGAGGGAGGATATGTGTCTCTTGAAGATTCTTCCCTGATTTCCTGTTATGCACTGGAAAAAGACCAGGGAAACAACGGTGATGTTTATATCAGTGCTTCCGAATCCTTCAGTATCTCATCAGGCAGCATGATAAACAATGCTGTTGCCGGTCCGCCCGGGGATAAATCCGACGCCGGAGATATTGATATAAAATCAAAAAATATCTCACTGACAGACGGCGGCGTCATCGCCAGCACCACTTACGGAGACGGAATTGGCGGAGACATAACACTTGAGGCTTCCGAAAAGATCCGCCTGGAAGGCAGGGATGACCGGGGCGAGTCCAGCAGGATAGTCTCATCCACATACAGCGAATATGAATCAGCGGGCAATGCCGGAAGCATTGATATCAAAGCAGGGACATTGTCACTCGGAGACGGGGGAAGCATCAACGCGAGTACCGACGGGCAGGGCAATGCGTACAGTTCGGACAAACCATACGGTATCAGGCTGGATGTCGGCAAACTGGAGATTGACGGCGAAAGTTTCATCTCCTCGGCAACCAACTTCACAGGAGACGGCGGTGATGCAGGCCCGATTGAAATCGCGGCTGACGAATCTGTGAACCTGCGGAACAACAGTTCCGTGACCACTTCAAGCGAAGGCGGGGGCAATGCAGCACCGATTATGCTGGAAACCCCGCGGCTCTACCTGGAAACCGATTCGCTTATATCTTCGGCAAGCAACTCCCAAGGCATGGGCGGCCATGCCGGAACCGTGGAAATGAATGTCAGCACTCTTGAACTCGCCACAGGTGCTTCTGTTTCCTCGGAAAGCAGATCCGAATCCGGCGGCGGGAATGCGGGAAAAATCATCGTCAGTGCGGATGATTCGGTCAGGCTCTCCGGCAGCAGTTCCCTGACAACAAACGCCGGGGATACAGGCGGGGGGCAGATATCCGTGAATGCCGAAAATTCAATTATCTTGGCTGACAGCGCGGTTACCAGCAGCGTGGGACAGGGCCAGGGACAGGGCGGCGACATCACGGCAGATGCGGAAACAGTCGTCATGAACAGCGCAGCCATAGCTGCCAACGCTGACCAGGGAGACGGCGGTGCGGTGTTCATCCGAACGGAGAATTTCATAAAATCATCAGGCAGCAGCGTAACCGCATCCTCAAACAGGGGGAATGAGGGGATAGTTAAAATAGAAGCCCCGGACCTGGATATCAGCAGCAGCCTGACAATTCTGCCCGGCAATCTCCCTGACGCTGCCCACTGGATGAAGATTCCCTGCGCGGCAAGAACAGGTGAGGACGTAAGCCGGTTCGTAATAAAAGAACGGGATGGGATTCCCACCGGGTTTGATGACTGGCAGGCAAGTCCGCCGACAGTGCCCGAGGAACCCGGTTTTTATCCCAAGGGTAATTTTGCAGGCACGGTGCGGTCATTGGAGAATAAAAAAACAAATATTCCGGATGCCCTCATTCTTTCCCATGCTTACAGCGCGCTCGGTCATTACCGGAAAGCACTAGCCGGGCTTTACAAAGTCCTGCCGCTTGCAGAAGAAACAAATGACCCGGCTGAAAGTGCCATGCTTTTCAGTACGCTCGGCGACCTTCACCTGGTTCTCGGAGATATGAAAGAGGCAATAGAATATGTAAAAAAAGGTCTGACCCGGGCCCGCGAGAGCGAAAATCTCCTGGTCATTGCCAGCGTTCTTAATAACCTGGGGAATCTCCGTGCGGCCAGGAAAAGTTACACACGCGCAATGGAAGCGTACCAGGAATCTCTTGGTCTCATCGGACAGGAAAACCCGTTTCCGCTTAAATCAAAAGTAATGATAAATATTGCTCATGCCGAATTTGAGAGAGGAAAGCACCAAAACGCGGTCACAGCAGCGGAACATGCACTGGAGCAAATAAAAAGCCAGTCGGATACTTATCATAAAGCCGCAGACCTCATCTCTTTAAGCCTGATAGCGCGGAAAATCCGCAATGGTCTGAAGACCTCAGAGGTCTTCAAAACCTCGGAGGTCTGGCTTGAACAGGCAGCCGCTATCGGTGAAAAAATACAGAACAACCGCATTGTATCTTACGCTTACGGTTGCTTGGCAGAATATTATGAAGACAACGGGCAGTATCCTGATGCCGTAAAGCTGACACGGAAAGCAATATTCTATGCCCAGCAGGGATACTTCCCGGAAATATTATACCGCTGGCAATGGCAAATGGGGAGACTGCTCAGGCAGGAAGACGATATGAGGCGCGCTGCTGAATATTACAGGAATGCCATTGCAACGCTGAATCCGATCCGCACGGAGTTTTTCAACGGATTCCGCAGCCGGGAAAAGACATTTGAAGAAAAGGTGAAACCTGTTTACCTGGAACTTGCGGAACTGCTCTTGGAACAGGCAGAGACCCCGGAACCAGGGGATTCAGATCTTGCAGTTGCCAACTTACACCTGAAAAAGGCCAGGGATACAATGGAGCTTCTGAAGAAAGCCGAGTTACAGGATTTTTTCCGGGACGAATGTCTGACAGCCTGGGGGCAGGAACCCGGGGCAGCCGAGCATATTCCCTCTCAGACAGCAGTGATCTATCCGATCCCTTTGCCCGATCATCTGGCCTTATTGCTGATCCTGCCTGACGGGATGAAGCATATCAGGGTTCCGGTGAATTCCGAACATCTGAGCAGCACAGCAAAAGAATTCCGTGAGCTGTTGGAAGAAACAGAGGACTTTTCCAATGACGCAATGCAGCTTTATGACTGGCTGATACGTCCGGCTGAAAACGAGCTTGTTTCCCGGGATATTGACACGCTGATCATCGTTCCGGACGGCGCGCTCCGCCTGATACCGTTCTCAGCATTACATGACGGAGAGCATTTCCTGGTTGAAAAATACGCGATGGGAACCGTACCCGCGATAAGCCTCACAGACGCCGGACAGATCGCAAAGAAAGAAAAACAAATACTGCTCAGCGGTCTTTCCGAAGCAAAAGAAGGATTCGCGCCGCTGAAAGGCGTAAAAAAAGAATTGCAGGCCATCAAAACAGTGATGGGGGGCAAAATCCTTCTGGATCAGGAATTTACAACCGAAAACCTTAAAACGGAAGTCAGGGACCAGGATTACGATATTGTGCATCTTTCCACCCATGCGGTATTCGGCGGCAGTCCGGAAGAAACATTTTTGCTGACCTATGGCGATAAACTCAGCATGAACGGACTTGAGAAGATTGTGGGCCTTAAAAGATTCCGGGAAAACCAGTTGGAACTGCTGACCCTGAGCGCGTGTGAAACTGCCCTGGGTGATGAGCGTGCGGCTTTCGGTCTGGCAGGTGTTGCCGTGAAAGCCGGCGCAAGGAGCGCGGTTGCAACCCTGTGGTCTGTGGATGACAAAGCCGCCTTCCTGACAGTTAACGAATTTTACAGGCAACTGATGGCATCGGGCATTTCAAAAGCAAAAGCCTTGCAAAATGCACAGAAAAAGCTTATTCTTCAAGAAGAATATGAGCATCCGGCATTCTGGGCGCCGTTTTTGCTGATAGGGAACTGGTTATAAAGGGCATACACGGATTATCATCAGATTTACCAGGGGGAAATAATGCAGTTGAATGAAAAAACAATCGAAAGACTCCAGTATCTCGAAGCGGTTTATCGCCAGGGATATCGGAGCGACCTGATTGATCAGGGGGTGGATAAAATCATTGCCTTGGAAATAGCATCTGCTCAGTCTGATCTGTCGGATTTGCAAGAGCGTCTGAGGGCATTTGAAAGGCGTTATCAGATGAAATCGGAGATGTTTTACAGACGTTTCCGGTCAGGGGAATTGGGAGATGATCCGGATTTTGTTGAATGGAGCAGTTTTTACGAAATGTGGGATTCTGTGAGGAAACGTGTTGAAATACTTCGAGGCCGATTATGACAGACACCCATGATCATCTTACTGAAATCAAAGCCAGGTTATCGGCTGCCCGGGTTATATCGTCAATCGTAATTCTGGAGGAATATGCCCTCCCCGATCATGGGTATTTCCGAGCTAGGCTGACACTCCGCAATAACGATTTTTTGGAGGTAGCGGAGTATTTTATTCCGGAGCAAGGAAATTTAATACCAAAACGCTATCGTTATCAATGGATGAACGAGTCAAAACAGGTGTTAAAGAAGCGATGGGACAACGTGGAGCATTTTCCGGAATTACCCAACTTTCCGCATCATATCCATGTAGGCGGCGAATTAAACGTTGAGCCGGGAATGCCGCTGAGTATTTTAGAATTAGTTGATATTATTGAACAGGAAATTGGTTATCAGGATACCTGAGTACAAGCGGGCAAAATCTGAAATCGCTCATTTACAAAGCAAGCTTTGCACTCCGGAGGACAGAACATGCGAATCTGGCTTAAAGAAAGAATCGGAAACCCCGAACTGTTCACAGGCAGGAAAAAGGAACTTACCTATTTCCTGAACTGGATTGAACGGATAAAGCGTGAAATTTCCATGAGCACGGCTATCCTTTCCCGGAGAAAGACCGGGAAGACCGCGATCATGCAAAGACTGTACAATATCACGTTTGATAAAAACGAGGGAGTGATCCCGTTTTATTTTGAGATCAGGGAAACAGATCAGTGGCTGGGCAGCTTTGCCGAAGATTTTTTTCTTTCATTCATCTCCCAGTATGTCGCGTTCAAAACCCGCAGCCATGCCTATCTTACATTCGAAAGGCCTAAGAATCTGACTGATGCGCTTGAGATATGCAAAAAAGAGGGATTTGACTTTATGGAGAATACGATCAGGGGAATGCAGGTAAGAAAAAGGGATGGTGATGCGGATTTCATGTGGGAGATCGCAAGAGAGATGCCCCTGGATGTTGCGACATATACCGATGAGTATATCCTCCAGATTATTGATGAATTCCAGTTTCTTAACCGTTATATCCACAGGGACACAGCCTGCAAGAACAGGATCAACCTCGCCGGAAGCTATCTGCATACAGCCGAATACAAAAACGCGCCGCTCCTGATATCCTTTAGCTGTGTGGGCTGGCTTTCAGATGAGATACTCCACATGCTGCCGGGAAGATTCCAGTTTCATTATCTTGAAAGTCTCCCCGAAGATGAGGCTGTGGAAATGATCCTCAGGTATTCCCATCTGGAAAACATTCCTGTGCCAGAAGATATTGTCCCCCTGATGGCCGGACTGACCGAAGGCAACCCCTTTTATATCACTTCCCTGTTCCGTTCCAAATACCCGGGAAAAGATTTTATCTCTGAGAAAGGACTGCTCGGGACATTGGAATTCGAGACCCTTCACAGCGAGGGAACCATCCGGGATATCTGGATGGAATACGCGGGCTATGCCATGGACAAAGCCAACAGCAGGAATGCGAAAAGCATTGTGCTGTATCTCTCCAAACATCGGAAAAGAGAGGTTAGCCGGGAAGAACTGCTAAAGAAACTGAACCTCGGGATAAGCGATTCGGAACTGGAAAAGAAACTTAAAGTCATTGTAAAAGCCGACGTTATTGAACAGGGCCGGAGCAACTTCTATTACAGGGGGGTCAGGGATAACATCTTCGACAAGGTGTTCCGCGGTGTTTACGCGGATGAGATCGAGGGCTTTGATCCCAAGGAGATAACCGAGGAATACAAAGCCATGTATGAAATCCTGAAAAGGGATAACAGGCGGCTGATGGGTGAATACAGCCACTACAGGGGCAAATTCGCGGAGTACCTGATTATTGATAAGCTGAAGAAATATGCATATGCAAACAACCGGGTGTTTCTCAGTATGACGGAGAATCTGCCAGATGATTTCAAGTTCGCTGAATATAAGACCGTATGGTCTTACTCGGCTTCTCCGGTTCATAAAAGGGATATCCAGATTGATATCCTGGCAGTCGCGGCCGACAAAAACGACTATTCCCTGATCGGGGAAGTGAAAAACCGGAAATCCAGGTTTTCCGTGAAAGAGGCCCGTGAGTTTGTGAAAAAGGCCGGAGAACTTGAGGAACTTGAGCATATTGACAAATCAGTATATTTTGTCTTTTCTGTGAACGGATTTTATAAAAATACCCTCGGATATTTGGAAAAGCACGGAATCGCCCGGAGTTCTGATCCCCGATGGCTCAAGGCTCCGAAGAAGGTGACCATGATTTAGCGATTTGTTTCAGAAATGATGTCCGGGTTATAAATTCCGAGGAGTGCAAAGCGTTCGGAAAATATGATTTCCGCACCCGAATTTCCGCTTTATGCCGGTTGACATTCAGAACTGGCTCAATTATAACAGGGATCGCCATGAACGTAATTCCGGCGATTTTTATTTCTCACTTCTCACAAAAAAAGGAGGTGGAACCATGAGTAACTTTTTCAGAACCTTACTTATCCTTGCCGCGGCAGTGCTTCTCTGCACGAATATGACAGCAGCATCAGAAAATGAACCTTCGGTGTTTCTGATACAGGCAGATGGAAAGGTGATGTATTCCGAGGATGGCAAGACATGGAAAAACATTTACCGCAATAAATTCCTTTATAAAGGCGACCGTTTGAAAACCGGTAATGACGGAACATGCAAACTGATCAATCATCAGACAGGCGTGGCTGAATCGGTTGGCAGCAATGCTGAAATTGAAATCCTTGCGAACGGAACAAAGGCTCTTAAAGGTCTGCTTTCCGAAGCCGAACAATCCACAAGCCTCATGGGATTTCTGAAGAGAAAATTTACCAAATCACAGAAATTCGCTGCGATTACCCGCCGCACTAGGAGTCAAAAGCACGTAGAATTAAAAACCGTCAGGAATATTACTCTTTCCGAAGATTACCCTGATATGGTGTGGGAGAATGTGGGAATCGAATACTCTTATCAACTGATTGTCGGTGAAAAAATGTTTGATGTTCCTGCCTCCTGTGACGCGCTGGTCCGCTTTGCTTTAACCCCGATAAGCCCCGGTCAGTCTGACTACAGCGTGCAGGTACTTTACAACGGGGAAATATTGTACGAACCTGGAAAGAAAGGAAAACTGAACTGGTTGTCCGACGCTGAAAAGAATTCCTTTCGCGAGAAAAAACAGCTTGTTCAGGAAGTTGACCCGGATAACGGATTTCTGCTCGGAAGCTTTATGTATGAGCAGGGTCTTAAAGTTGCAGCAATGGATCAGTACCGCAAATTTTTATTCGAGAACCCGGATGCGAATGAAGCGAGACCTTTCCTGATCCAGGTCCTGAATGACCTGAAACTGAAAACACTTAAAGAAGCGGAAGCAGTTGTTTATGATTATAAACTCGGGGATAAGAAGTGAAAACGTGAAACGTGAAACGTGAAACGTGAAACGTGAAACGTGAAACGTGAAACGTGAAACGTGAAACGTGAAACGTGAAACGTGATGCGTGATGCGTGATGCGTGATGCGTATCTGAAAAAGTTTTGGTAGTTCACATTTCACGCATCACTTTTCAGCATTTTCATCACGCTCCGTTTCAGATTCATCTTTCAGTGTCCGGTGTATTTTTTCCAAGCTCACTTTACCTTATAGCAAGTACCGTGCCAATATTTTAAAATCGTTTTATTACAAATAATTATAAATAACGAGAAATATCCCGATTGTTTTTTGCCTGTTTTCGGGGTATTTTTCATGAAAAATTCTACAAAAAGTAGAAAAAATCGTAACGTGAAACGTAATGCGTGAAACTTATGAATTCGGAGTGCAAAGCCTGATTTGCGAGTGTTCATACAGCGGAGTGCAAAGCCTGATTTGCGAGTGTTCATACAGCGGAGTGCAAAGCTTGCTTTGCAAGTGCTTATAGCGTACCACTCGCAAAGCAAGACTTCGGCGTGAGCTCAGTCGAACGCTTTGCACTCTTGTGAACCCGGGATTTTTTCTCGCAAAGGCGCAGAGGCGCAAAGGAAAGGCGCTATTCGGAGTGCAAAGCTTGCTTTGCAAGTGCTTACAGCGTACCACTCGCAAAGCAGGCTTTGCACTCCTGTGAACCCGGGATTTTTTCTCGCAAAGGCGCAATTCGGAGTGCAAAGCTTGCTTTGCAAGTGCTTATAGCGTACCACTCGCAAAGCAAGACTTCGGCGTGAGCTCAGTCGAACGCTTTGCAGTCCTGTGAAATGATTAAATTATAATATTGAATAAAGGCAGATTCAGTGCTATAATAATAAATTCTTCAAACGAGAATTTAAGAGATTCGGCTCATCACGTTTCACGTTTCACGTTTCACGCATTACGCATTACGTTTATAGAATATTGAAGATGAAAAAGTTTCTGAAACGATATGATATTATTTTTGTTGTCCTCCTGTTTCTCCTGTGCGTGCCTGCCGAGTATTATGAAATCTTTTCTTTGGCAGAAGATCAGACCATTTTTTTTCGCCATAGTATGCGTTCAGTTTTTGTTGATCGGAAAGAAATGAGTTTTCCTTATGATAAGATTGCTCTTGTTACGGTTGACGAGACATTTTTCTCGAAATACGGAAAATTTCCTTTAATGCGAAAGGATCTGGCAAAAATAATTGAGAATCTGAACAGACTGGGCGCTAAAGTTATCTGTGTTGATATGTTAATGGACATGCCTAACGCTTACGGTGAAGACCCCGTATTGGCAGAAGCTATCAGTAAATCCAGGGCAATACTGGCTTCCCGGGCTTTGTTTGACAGCAATAATCAGTTTCAGAAACTAATCTATCCGACCCATCTTCTGAATAATGCAGGTTCCAGCGGATATATCAATCTGATTTCCCCGAGTTCTGTGAATACATTTTTAAGCCGCGTCCGAATCTATCCTGAAATAACCGGATGGAAAGACGGCTGGCCCCTCGCTATTCGGGCAGCATCGGAATATCTTGGAACCGAACCTTTGCTGCAGGACGGAATACTGACACTCGGGAAAATTTCCGTTCCCTTGGATCAGTTTAATGATATCTATATTGATTTTTCCACTGTTCCGGAAGGTTACAGATTTCTTCATCAGATGGTGGGAATAACTGCCTACGAATTTTCGGATATTTCCGATCTGACCGGGCATGAGATAAGAGAGCTGAAAGAATGGGTGGAAGGTAAAATTGTTATCCTGGGGGAAACGTCCGCAGTTTCTCACGACTGGTTTGATACTCCCGTAGGAATGATTTACGGTGCGGAAATCATAGCAGATACCGTAAGCACCCTTTTAAAAGGCGCGCCGTTGCGGCCCGCATCCCCGGAAACCGAAGCAGGGATAAGTTTCCTGTTTTTATTGTCAGTTGTTTTATGCACATCCCTGATACGATCACCGTGGATACAGACATCCGCGGCTGTCATCCTGTTTGCGGGATTTGTTTTTATCTGCACACTCAGTTACATGTACACGGGCATGGTTATTTCCATGAATTACAATCTGATAGCAGGATTCTCCGGGTATTTTGTCCTCAGTCTCTCATCCTATTTCCGTGAAAGAAAGCTTAATATTGTCCAACACAGGGAAAAGAAGCGGGCCCAAAGAGAACGTAAAATCGCTGAAGCTGCCAATAAGGCAAAAAGCGAATTTATAGCTAATATGAGTCATGAAATCCGCACCCCGTTAAATGCGATTCTCGGATTCAGTGAAATATTGATCAGGAAAACAGAAGATAGCCAGCATAAAACTTATCTCAGTGCGATTCTTTCCAGCGGGCATATCTTACTTGAACTTATCAATGATATTCTTGATCTTTCAAAAATCGAGGCCGGGAAGTTAGCGATTCAATATGAATCTGTTAATATCAAAATTTTATTAACTGACATACAGCAGGTATTTTCAAACAAAGCAGAAGAAAAAGGTATAGAATTAAAGACAGAAATAAGCCGGGAAATCCCCGGGGGATTGGTTACGGATGAAATCAGGATAAGACAGATTCTTATCAATCTTATTGGAAACGCTGTCAAATTTACTTCCCGGGGCCATGTGAAAATATCGGTTTACGGCGATTTCACTGATGAAATAAAAAACACATTTGATTTAGCCCTGGATGTCGAAGATACAGGAATCGGAATTCCTGAAGATCAGCAGAATCTGGTATTTGAGAGCTTTCAACAGCAGGATGGTCAGAGTATCAAAGAATATGGCGGTACAGGTCTTGGTCTGTCCATCACAAAAAGATTGACAGAGATGATGGGGGGAACAATTTCTGTTAAGAGTGAAGTTGGCAGGGGGAGTATCCTGCGGGTCCTTTTTCCCGGTGTTGAAGTCATGGAAGAATCAGCATTGGCGGAGACTTTTTCAGAATCTTCGGATAACATCCAAGTTAAATTCGGACAGGCAGATATCCTTGTCATTGATGATATCCGGGCTAACAGGGAATTAATAAAAGGATATTTGGAAGACACAGACCTTTTCATTATTGAAGCAGAAAGCGGTGAAGAAGCACTGGGCTTGCTTAAAAATGAGAATTTTCGGAGTGTTGGGAATCCAGGATATCCCGATCTGATACTTATGGATATAAAAATGCCGGGCAAAAGCGGTTATGAAGTTACAGAAATAATTAAAAATGATGATGCGTTAAGGCATCTGCCTGTGGTCGCTCTGACTGCTTCGGTTATGAAAAATTCAGAAAAAAAGATAAATGCACTGTTTGACGGATTTTTACAAAAACCGTTAAGCAGGGCAAAATTAATATCAGAACTGAAGAAGTTTCTGGCGTACAAGACAAAGATAAAATCGGAAGTAAAGGAATCAGGGGCAAAAACTGAAGAAAAAGGTGAAGAAGTCATCTCAGAAGAATCAAAGGCCATAATTATCAAAGTATTAGATAATGAAATCATACCTGAATGGGAAGAAATCAGAGATGTGTTTTTTGTTGATGATGTAGCTGATTTTGCCGAAAAACTGGGAGATATTGCTATCAGATATGATCTTGGCTTTTTAGCTGATTACAGCCGTAAATTGTATGAAGACGCGCAGAGCAATAACCTTGATAGAATAGAAGATAGCATTACGAAATTTACTGAAATTATTGATAGAATATACTATATCCAAGGCAGCGGTGACAATTTATGAAAGAATCATCGGGATTGTCGGTGACGCTCATGACGCAGCGCCGTCGGATATGTTTGTTTCGGTAATAACCACCGCTCGGTTTGGATTGGCAAATCCGAACCTCTTTTGCCCATGGATTTGTCAATCCGAGACACTCCTGCCGCTCCCTGCTCGCGGTTCCCTGTTGCTCGCGGGGGATTGGCAAATCCCCGCCTGACATGGCTCGGATTTGTCGAGCCGAGCCTGTATGGTCTCGAACTAAGATCAAGAGGATATTTTTCCCCTATATCATCAAATTTTGTAATTACAGGGAAAATATTTATTGACAATTTTCCCTATATTAATAAAATAGGATATTATAGGAAAAAAACGGAGCGAATATGTTTACAGGAAGAAAAGAAGAACTGCGGCATCTTCAGAACATTATCAAATCGGAAAAGTCCCTGATCGGTGTGATATATGGCAGGCGGCGAATCGGGAAGAGCGAGCTTATAAAAAAGGCATTTGAAAAGGAAAAGGTGCTGATTTTCGAGGGCCTTGAAAACAGGCCAAAACAGGATCAGATAGACAGTTTCATGTTCCAACTGCATCATCAGTCCTGTAAAAGAGCAGAAATCCGGAAAATAAAAACATGGCGTGAGGCATTCATGCTGCTCTTTGAAGAATTGGAACACAACCCGGCGCATGTTGCTTTTGATGAGTTCCAGTGGATGGCGAATTACCGCAGGGAGATTGTCGCAGACTTGAAAATGGTGTGGGATATCTATATCTCAAAGATAAAAGGGACAACGCTTATCCTTTGCGGCTCCATTGCCTCATTTATGATAAACAAAGTATTAAAATCCGGCGCATTATATGGAAGAACAGAACTTGTCATTCATCTGAAAGGGTTCCTGCTTCCGGACACACAGAAGATGTTAAGGGACAAAGGTGAAACCGAAGTCATTGAATCGCAGATGATCCTGGGCGGTGTTCCCAAGTATCTGGATATTATCAGGGAAAAAACGTCCCTGTATATTGCCCTGGAAGAGCTCGGATTTTCGGAAACAGGCTATCTGACAAATGAGTATGACCGGATATTTATCAGTCATTTCGGAAAAAACCCTGAATACGAAAGAATTGTCAGGGTGCTTGCAGAGCATCCCTACGGCCTTTTCCGGGGTCAGATTGCGGAAAAAGCCCGGGTTGATCTGGGCGGCGGACTGACAAAACAACTGAACAACCTTGAATCAGCAGGCTTTATTTCATCATCCACACCGTTTCATAAGGGGCATAACTCCCGTCTGCTGAAATACAGGCTTTCAGATCCGTATCTGCGTTTTTATTTTTCTTTTATCCTGCCGAATTTAAAAAAAATCAGATCAGGTGTCCATAAGGGGCTTTTTGCCCGGATTATGCAGGGCAGTTCATTTAATACATGGATGGGTCTGGCTTTTGAGTATCTATGCATGGACCATGCCGGTAAAATAAGCAGTATTTTAGGCTTCCCGGGGATCGAATTTTCTTTCGGACCCTATTTTGAAGCTCACGGGAAAAATAAATCAGGGGTTCAGGCAGACCTCCTTTTTGACAGGAAAGATAATGTGATAACATTATGCGAGATGAAATATTCACTGGCTCCTGTGGGTATGGATGTTATAAAAGATGTTGAAAGAAAAGCAGAAATCCTGAGAAAAAAATTCAGAAAGAAAACCGTTCAGAAAGTTCTGATTTCGAGAAGCAGCCCTACAAGAAACCTCACAGCATCCGGTTATTTTTACAGGGTGATAAGGCCAGGGGAGTTTTTCAGCGTATAGGAGCGCGGGGGTTCTCTCTTATGCGGGGTTACGCTGTTCTCTTCATTTTTCACCAGTTCATCAAAATTATCAAAAATCATAACGTGTTGTATGCATAGTTCTCCTTTCTCTTTGCGACAATGCGAGAGGGCGCATTCCTAAAAAGTAAAAACTTCTCGTTCCCAGGCTCCGCCTAGTACACCAAGGCAGAAGTCCGTACACACTTTTTAAGCCTGTAGCGTAATCTTTCAGATTGCGTCTGTTCCTTCCGGCGCAATCTGAAAGATTACGCTACCCTCAGGGGAGCAGTCCCGGAGGGACGACTGAAAACAGCCCGGCAATTTATTGCCGGGGCGGATGTCCCCGTTTTTTTCAGTCCCGCAGGACGACTGAAAAGCTTTTTTTCAGCCGTCCCTGCGGGACGTGATGATCCGGAATACTCACCCGGCAATGAATTGCCGGGCTGTTTTCAGTCGTCCCTCCGGGACTGAAAATCACTCCCCTGACTTGTAAATACGCCCGGCATATGGTGTTTTCAGACTGTGTACCAATTTATGCCTTGCTGTACTAGTACTGCAAGTCACAAGTTCGTACACACTTTTTAAGCCCGTCAGTCCCCTCTGATACGGGCATATGACGTTTTTAACTGTGTACGAATTTATGTCTTGGTGTACTAGGCTCCGCCTGGGAATGCATCATAGGAGGCTCTGCCTCGTGTTTCACCTTAAAACCGGCTGGTTAAGCGAAATGTTTTGCAAGGCAGAGCCTTGCGGAATGCATTCCCGGGCAGAGTCTGTGAACGAGTAACTTACGCTATGCCTGACTGAAAGTTTGGAACTCCGTTGTCCGCGGGCTTTCATAAAAGTTAAAAACGGATGTTTAACCCGGAAAAAAAGAGTGCAAAAGATTGCTTTACTTATCTTTCGCACTCCTTCAGACAGGCATTATGCTTATATCCCCTGACACCCGGCAAGCCGCTCCCGGATTTTCTCCGTTACCTGTTGTTTCTGTTCGTCATCGAGCAGGTTATAAAACTCCAGTATGTAACCGATATGTACCGAGGCCATTTCAGGCACTTCGTTTGCCTTTTGTCTAAGCATTTCAGCGATCTTTTCTCCATTCGGGCTATCCTGATCCAGTTCGCCGCTGATATCGCTGATAAACTGTTTCCGTTTCTCCGCATGTGACGCCATCTCCGAGCTGATCTTTTCCCGAATCGCTTTATAACCCTCCGTCTGGGATTCGGACAGATTAAAGGCTTCCACACGCTCATCTATATGGGCAAGAAAATTCTCGTGGAATTTGCCGCCATGATGCCCCCGGAAGGCTCCGCACGAGAACCCGTCAGTATGAGCGCCGATAACAACTGCCCCGCCGATGACCAGCATAAGTGCCACACCGATGACTGTAATCACTCTTACCTTTTTTGACTCTGTAACTTTTTTCCACTCCATAATTTACCTCCTTTTGTTGTTTACTCGTGAGTCGTAAGTTATCATAAGTAGCTGAAATGACTCATCCGGAAACTCCCCCCTTTGTAAATGTCCCCCCCGGGATTTTCCTCAAGCTACTGAAATCCCCCTAAATCCCCCTTTAAAAAAGAGGGACTTTGAACAGCGGCTTCAGAGAACTTATGACTGCCGAGTTGTTTAAAAAAATGTTTTTCATCCCCTTGTCTGGCTGCCAACATACCTCGGACTTGTAAAAAATGTTTGTTGCGAATGTAAAAAAATGTTAAGAAAATGTAAAAATCTGAAAAAAACAGGATCAGCTATGGACAGGCATGTACTTTTAGTGGATGATGACAGCAAGTTGCAAAAGCTTCTGACCGAATACCTTGAAGGATACGGCTTTTCAATAACAGCCTTGGCAGACGGATCACGGGTGATGGAAACCATACAAAAAAAAGGGCCCGATATGGTCATCCTCGATATCATGTTGCCGGATCGCGATGGTTTGGATATTTTAAAGGATATTCGTAAGATATCCGGATTGCCAGTGATCATGCTGACAGCAAAGGGTGAGGACACGGACAGGATAGTGGGACTGGAACTCGGGGCCGACGATTATGTTCCCAAGCCTTTCAATCCGAGAGAACTGCTCGCGCGCATAAAAGCGGTTTTCCGGAGAATCCACGCTGACCCCGCAAAGGATAAGCCCGGGGAAGAAACGGAGCTTAGGGCTGCCGGTATCGTGCTGAACAGGGCCAGGCGCACAATAGAGATAGAAGATACAGTAATTCCGATTTCTTCTGCGGAATTCGACCTGATCGAAGTGCTGATGTCCCGGCCCAATACGGTTTTTACACGGGACCAGCTAATGTCCCTTGGCAGGGGAAGGGATTACATGGCATTTGATCGCAGCATTGACGTGCATATCAGCAAACTCCGATCCAAACTTTCCGCACACCCCCGTGGAAAAGACCGGATCAGGACTGTATGGGGAAGGGGGTATATGTTCGCGGACGAAAAATGAAACCCGGAAGACTTTACATAAAAATACTGATCTCCTTCGCACTGGTGCTGATTGTCACCGAAATCATGATTTTCGGTCTGTTTGTGGTGACTGCCGGAAGGATATTTCACTCCAGGCTGGAAAGATTTACCATTGCAAAAATGCTGACAGCCAAAGCATATGTCGAGGATAAAATCAGAGCCGAGCCTCGGATACCGTTTGCCAGAAATCAACCCCTGGCTGACCTGATACGGTTCCTGGGCAATACCCACGGTGCAAAGGTCTGGCTGACATCCCGGGAAGGAAAGCACCTTATAAAATCCTTTGACGGGAGTATTCCGGAAGATATGGCAGGAATTGATCCCCGACCCATATCACCGGGGCAGAACTCCGGAGTATGCTGGTTTTCCGATAAAAAACATCGCCTGAACTATGCTTCTGTAAATATTGACACGGGCCAGGCCGAGGATGCAACGCTTCATGTTTTTTTCCGATTCAAGGGGAAAGATATTCACCACGGGGCTTTTGCCCTGGGGCTTCTCACCATCGGGATTGTCATCGCGCTTCTGATCATTCCGATATCAAGGCGCATCACCAACCCGGTCAGGCATCTTAATGCGTCGGCTCTCAGAATCGCACAAGGAGACCTGTCTCACCGGGCTGATATCCCGGGCAAGGATGAGATCGCGGAATTGGGTCAATCCTTTAACCGCATGGCTGACAAGCTGGAGCAGATGATCAGGGGAGGCAGGGAACTTACCGCCAACCTCTCCCATGAACTCAGAAGCCCCCTTGCCAGGATACGAATAGCGTCGGAGCTTCTCGGAGATCACCTGGAATCCCTTGACGATGAGCTTATAAACACCCGGCTGGAAGATATCGGGGAAGATGTGGAGGAACTTGATCACCTCATCGGACGTATAATGAGCCTTTCAAAGCCTGATATCCGGCAGCAGCCTCTTAAACATGATATATTTGATCCGAAACAACTGATCAGCGAACTTATCGAGCGTTTCCGCTCCCCGGTGGAAGTAAAAAAACTGATTATCACAAGCGAGCTGTCTGACGGGGTTTCTTTATCCGGCGACAGGGAAGAAATTCGTACCGCGATCTCAAATATATTGGATAATGCGGTCAAGTTTTCGCCGCAGAATGGCAGGGTGAGTGTTGTCATGCGATCCGAAAACAGCGATATTATCATTCGTATTTCAAACACCTTCCCCGCGCTTTCTGAAGCGGACCTTGAAAAGATATTCGAGCCGTTTTATCGCCCCAGGAAAACCGAGGGGCAAGGCTCAGGTCTGGGACTTGCCATCACTCGAAAAATCATCGAGAGACACGGGGGGAAAATAAAAGCGGTTAACTCGGAAGATGGGCTTTGTATTGAAATTCATTTTGATGCGTGAAACGTGAAACGTGAAACGTGATTTGGGATTTATTTGGGATTTGGAGTTTGTAATTTATTTGTTGTGAGTTCAATCAGGTATTCATTAAATATCTTTCGGATATCGGTAAGATTCTCGTTCAGCCTCGCCTGCTCTGCCCGGGTCATTTCATTTTTCCTTTTTTCCTGGATTTCAGATAGTTGTTTTCCGATGGCTGTCAGTTTCGCACTGATTTTCACATAACGGTCTGCATAAGCCTGTTCAGTGGCGTTAAACGAGCATTTCACAGGACGGGCATCTGTTTTCCCTGCATCTTCCCTGTTTCCGAGCATCAGAGCCATCTCCCGGGCTTCGGAAAACCTCTCCTGTTCCGTCAGAAGACCTTCAAGAGTTTTATAAACATTCTCCTGATTTGTGAGGGAATGCCGCTGTAACATTTTTTCCATCGGAGAAATATTGTCGCCCAGTTCCTGGATCGTATTCACCGCATATTTGCCGAAAAAGATTGCCACGTCAGGATATTCCTGATGGCCGAGAAGGTAGCTCAGACCGTCCTGCACACGCCATCGTAATTCGGGCATATCGTTGATCCCAGCAATTGTCAGTGCCCGGCGGTAAAGGAAACCAGCCTGATCATATTTTCCCAGTTGAAAATTCAGTTCCCCGAGATTATACAAAATGATTCCCACCCGGTTGTGCCCGGAGCCGTAAATTCTTTCCTTGATTTCCAGGGCCCTGTGATAATATGGCTTGGCTCTGGCATACTCTCCTATAATATGGTATAATCCTGCCAAGTTGCTTATAGTTGCCGCAACAAAGGAATCTTCCGAGCCGCGAATCTTTTTCTCCATTGCCAATGTGCGCTTATAGAGAGATTCTGCCCGGGCATACTCTCCGAGTGCGTGATATACGGACGCCAGATTCCCAAGATCCATAGCAACATCCATATGCTCGGAGCCGTAAAGCTTTTCATCAATCCCGAGAGCGCGATGATAAAAGGTCATGGCCCTGGCATACTCGCCGAGCGAATCATACAGCCCTCCCATATGTTTCAGCGTCACCGCCACATCCGGGTGATCCGGGCCGTAAACCTTTTCCCTGATAGTGAGGGATCGCCTGTAAAGAGGCTCGGCGCGATCAGCGTCTCCGAGTGAATCATACACCAGCGCGAGATTGTTCAATGTTGCAGCTACCCTTGCATGTTCGGGTCCGTAAATCTTTTCCTCAATTGAGAGCACAAGCTTATACATGGATTCAGCTTTGTCATACTCGCCGACTACGCGATATAATTCCGCCATCCTGTTCAGGGTGACTGCCTGATCATCTGCATACAGTGACATCGGAAAGCAGGAAATGACAGTTACAAAGCACAGCAGAAAAAAAGGGAATCTGCCCATCTTTTTATCCTTCCCTGAGTCTGCTCAGGTTATCTCTTGCAAAATCAATTGAGGGATCTATGGCCAGGGCTGTTTCATAATACTCGATGGCCTTTTCTTTTTCCCCCATATCCCGATAATTCGAAGCGATGTTCGCATAGTCAATGGCTGAACTCGGATCAATCCGGATTGATTTCTTAAAGCATTCTATAGCGTTTTCATGTTCTTCCAGCTTGAAATAACAGAATCCCATCAGGTTGCAGATATCTGTCCTTTCCGAGTCAGCCTTTTCACCTGATGCGAGTACCTCGATGGCCCTGCGATATTCTCCCATGTCCTTCAGGCAGACTCCCATGTAAGAATAAATGCTGGGAATATCCTGCTCCGTGGGGTCAAGGTCAAGGGCCTGCTGATAATACCGGAGCGCGGTTTCCGGATCATTGACGGAGAGGTGGGATGATCCGAGATAAAATTTGATATAATATTTCCCGGGCAGCATCCCTTCGATCTTCCTGAGTTCCGGGATTGCCTCCCCGGGGGGCCTGTTTTCTGCAATCAGCTTGGCGGAAAACATCCCCACGCTGGTTCCCAATGCCCGCTCCCTGAAATGAGCGCCCGGTATGATGGTATAAAAAGCCGGTATTTCAAGCCGGGGATGCGTGGTATTGACAGAAATTACTTCCATCCCCTTTTTTGCCAGGGCGGCTATCAGGTTCCGAACTTCTGATTTTATATTATTGTCTGAAAGATCAGGAAGGTCTGTTATGCTTATTTCGTTTCCCGGGTCAGTGATGAACTCGGCTTCACTGATGTTTTTCAGCTTGGGGAGGCCGCTTGCCACATAGTTGGAGGCTGTATTAAAATCACCGGCCAGTTGGGCAGTCTCTGTGATAGCCCGGCTCAGGGCTTTCTGGGGATCAGGTGTTGTGCCCGCTGTCCAGACAATTTCACTTTTTCCCGGGAAGGTCGAGGGATCAAAGGCCAGCATCCCTACGGAGGGAATTCCCATATCCAGGGAAAAATCCGAAAGCCAGAAGGTGACCCCCGTGTCCCTGTATTTCTGTATCATCTCTTTCACCAGCAGATCGGTTGCCGAATCCGGGCGGATCAGCGGTATTTTCATACTGTTCCGGCTTACCAGGGAGGACACATGCCGCTCCACTATCTCACATATGCCTTGGCTCAGAGCCTCTTCAGGGCAGTTACCGGCCGAAGGGCCGTTAAACTCGTTGATGGTAAAGAACCAGTCAAAGGGAATCAGGATTTCTTCATCCCGGGTAAGGTTGAAGGCGCGGGTCCATTTCAGGGGGAGGTCTTCAAATATCTTCCGGGTAATTTCCAGATCGTCCGAATCATCATGAACCGACCGGGCAATCATGTTGAAAGGGATGGCTTTTTCTTTCAGGCTGCTGTATTTTTCCACAAAAAAATTCCCGGGATTTTTGCTGAAACTGAAAAAACTGAACCGCTCCACCAGTTCCATGACCGCGCTGGCTTCGGCTTGGTGGGGGGTTCCGCCTTTACCCATCTGCTTTTTGGTCCCGGTAACTGCTGCCGCATCCTTGCCGCAACTGCTGAAATAAACCGGGATTCCCAGTCTGCCATTGTCAATTCTTACAGTATATTCAAGAATATCAAGGTCCAGGCTTTTCAATTTATCCTTGAAAAGCCTGACAGTATCTTCGGGTGGTAATATTTTATCCTGATCAAAAGTGGATTTTTTAAACGCGTCATTTAATATAATCCGGTGATCCATTGCTTTCCTCCGTGGCTGTTTTTCACAAATTGATACTTTAAAGTCTGGCTTTTGTAAAGAAGTTTGTCAGTGGGTACGACCCACGGAAAATATAAAAATTTCGTCGCGCAGATATAATTTTCGACAATATCGCCGATGCTTTCATGAATTTGAAAGCCTTCATCAACGGATAAAAACAGAAAAATAATACCAAACCGAACCAGCAGGCATAATGGGAATTTTTGTAAAATCAGGCTGTTGCCCGGGTTAAACATCCGTTTTCCGATTTTCCCTGGAATGACAGTACGTTAAGGTGTCATTCCGGGGAAAATTAAAAAACGGATATTTTTTAATTTTAACCCGGAATCCACTTTCTGTATATAATACACATTTCAAAGATATCCATATTCAGCACACCATCTGATTATCGGGGATGCAGGATCAGACTCCTCAGAAACGTCTCCTCTCCAAGTCTTCTCTGTCCTGGTGATCTTTTATAAGCACCCCGAGATAGGGCAGTTCGGATAAATTTTCATCCAGGTATTTTGAATAGTGATCCGCATTCAGCCCCAGGACCCGAAGCCATACCAGCAGTTCTCCTGTGGAAGGGCGTTTTCTCAGGGTAAATTCCCGAAGTGCAATAAACCGGTCAATCGCCATATCCAGGAATTCTTCGCTTAACCCGGGATATTCATCTGTTCTCTTTTTTACAGCTTTGTCCAGCAGATCCCTGTCAAAAGTAATGTGATGATACACGCAGCGGCGCAGGAACGGTTCCGGGAGACGCCGCTCGCTGTTGGAGGTGATGAAGATGATAGGGCGGTTTTCATGGCTTCCCCTGACAATTTTCCCGGTTTCGAGGATTTTGAATTCCATTTTGTCTGATTCGTGAAGCAGATCGTTGGGGAATTCCCTGGGGGCTTTGTCAATTTCGTCTATTAACAGCACCCGGGGGCCTTCGGATTCCAGGGCTTCCCACAGGGCACGAGGTTCCACGTAATTGTTTTTGTCCGGGAGTTCGTCTTGTCTGCGGAGGTGTGCGTCGTGGAAATAGCGGACCGTGTCAAAGTGATACAGCAGGTCTTTTGCGATGCTGTCGGATCTGACCTGGAAATGGATGACCGGCT
Organism: Desulfococcaceae bacterium HSG8; assembly: GCA_030378015.1. Taxonomy (GTDB): domain Bacteria; phylum Desulfobacterota; class Desulfobacteria; order Desulfobacterales; family 4be13; genus JAUCGG01. Next base: position 14,248 of record JAUCGG010000007.1, on the reverse strand, counting down.
CGAGGTTCAGTTTGTATGCTGCGTAATACGCGACCTGTGTTTTTCCTGTGCCGGGTTCGCCGGTCAGAAGCAGGGGTTCACCCACTGCGATGGCTGTGTTGATGGCGATTTCCAGTTCTTCACCCGCTACAAAACGCCGGGCATCTTCCTGGAAAGAAAAGCCCATGGCTTTTGAGGTCCGCCCGCGTAGCAGGTTTTTGTCTTTTAGTTGTTCGTCGTTTTCCGTGTTGATCAGTCGGAAAGGGTATGTGCTCATCAGTTTTTTTCCTTTATCCACTTCGAGGTAAATCGTTTTTTGGGGTTTTCTGTTCCGCATTTTCAATATCCCGAAAGGGTGAATCGCCACCTGGGAAACGAATCAAAAATAAGATTTTTCCCTGAAGGGCATTTCTAATACCCCTAAGGGGTTAGATAATCTAGCCCAGGGTCAGCGAAGCGCCACCCTGGGAAACGAATCAAAAATAAGTTTTTCCCTGAAAGGGATAGATAATTCCCCATGTTTTATTATGCAACCCCCTCTGTCTCAGGGTAGCGCTTCGCTTACACCGGGCTATATTATTATCTAACCCCTTCAGGGTAAATCGTTTTTTTTGTATTTTGTCCCAGGGTGTCGCTTCGCTTACCCTGGGCTAGATTATTTAACCCCTTCGGGGTATTCAATGCCCTGAAAGGCTAAACAATCAATATAGCCTTGGGAAAAAGAATCAAAAATAAGATTTTTCCCTGAAAGGCATTTCTAATACCCCGAAGGGTTAGATAATATAGCCTAGGGTAAGCGAAGCGCCACCCTGGGGAAAGAGAATCAAAAATAAGATTTTTCCAATACCCCGAAGGGGTTAGATAATCTAGCCCAGGGTCAGCGAAGCGCCACCCTGGGAAAGAATCAAAAATAAGATTTTCCCTGAAAGAGATAGATAATTCCCCATGTTTTATTATGCAACCCCTTCTGTCTCAGGGTGGCGCTTCGCTTACCCTGGGCTAGATTATTTAACCCCTTCGGGGTATTCAATGCCCTGAAAGGCTAAACAATCAATATAGCCTTGGGAAAAAGAATCAAAAATAAGATTTTTCCAATACCCCGAAGGGGTTAGATAATCTAGCCCTGGGTAAGCGAAGCGCCACCCTGGGAAAGAGAATCAAAAATAACATTTTTCCCTGAAAGGGATAGATAATTCCCATGTTTTATTCTTCAGGGTAAATCGTCTCCGGGTTTCGTCCCCAGGGTGGCGCTTCGCTTACCCTGGGCTAGATTATCTAACCCCTTCGGGGTATTAAAATGCCCTGAAGGGGCTGACATCTTCCCTTGAATCAATCCCACACATACCGTTCATCAAATTGAACGCCGTGTTTTTTCAAAAAAATCCGAAATTCATCTTGGAAACTCCTTTTTTTGTGGTGTTCTTCCTGAGTTGCGATATATTTGCGAACCTCCGGCACATTGGAATGACTCACCGAAAACGCTCCGTAACCGCTCTGCCATTGAAATGCTGACAATGTTCTCCCCTTCTTTTTTACCCATTTTGAAGAACCCCGCTTTGTCTCACCGATGAGCTTTGAAACCGTGATGGTTCGGGGAAAGGTACAAAGAATATGAATATGATCGGCTGTTCCTCCTACAATAACAGGTATGGAATCATGAGCTTTTAAAACAGAACCCGAATATGCATGCATTTCTTCGCGAATCTGTTTATCAATCAGGAAAGGCTCACGGTTTTTGGTGGAAAATATGATGTGAAGGTATATCTGAACCAGGGATTGGGGCATTTTGTGTATCCTTAATTTTTTTTATGATTATTATGTGAGCGGGGAACACTTTCAGGGCATTTTCAATACCCCGAAGGGGTTAGATAATATAGCCCAGCGTAGCGCCACTCTGGGAAACGAATCCAAATAACATTTTTTCCCTGAAGGGGATAGATAATTTCTTTGTTTCATTATGTATCCCTTTCAGGATATTTTCAATACCCCGAAGGGGTTAGATAATCTAGCCCAGTCAGCGAAGCGCCACCCTGGGAAACGAATCCCTAATAACATTTTTTCCCTGAAGGGGATAGATAAATTCTTTGTTTCATTATGTATCCCTTTCAGGGAAAATATTTTTTTGTTTATATGTCCCAGGGTGGCGCTTCGCTTACCCTGGGCTAGATTATCTAACCCCTTCGGGGTCTTATCCAACCCCTTCCGGGTACTCAAAATATATCCTCATATTCGTCTCCCCCGTTCTCTTCCTCAACTTTCTCCTCCGCTTCCTTCCTGAGACGCCATGCCTCCCGTTCCAACTCTTTTAATTCGTCCAGGACCCTTTCGTAACTCCCGCGGCTCCTGTCTAAAATTTTGTCTAAAACACCGTCCTTAATGTCCGGGGGAAGCTGAATATTATGGGTTTTCAGGAAATCAAGCAGGTCTTTCCTGCTGATTTTGTCCAACTCATCCAAGAGTTGAAAAACGGTGCGGGTAAGCTCGAGTTCGTCCAATCGCTCTTTTTCGGTCAGGAGTTTCTGGAATTCGGACGGTTTTTTTACTTCATAAGATATCCCCAGCAGCGCATAAGTCTGCTCCGGGAGCCTGGGGACAAAGTTCAGATCCCACCATTCCAGGTAGGTTCTGATGTGTTTCGGGTGGAATATATAGGCTGACCTGACGGGTCTGTGGCGGATATAAACCAGTGTCTGCTGTCCGGACACGCTCCGGGTGCAGGTGCGGATGCGCGCGGCAATCTGCTCAATATGATTTGTCTGAAATGCCTGATTCAGCATATCTGTGAAGGACTGGTGAGGGTCAGCCATATCCGTGGGCCATTCAGCCATCACTTCATTCAGGACCACGTTGTTGAGCTTTTCCTGCAACTCGAATCTGAGCCGGTTATGAAAAATATCGAGTCCCTGGTCTTTTGCCCCGTACCATAAATAGCCTAACGCACGGGGTTTTCGTTCCATGATCATCTGGGATGTCTGGTAAAATACCTGGGCGAACTGGGAAACCCGGTCCAGTTTGAGTCGCCAGTGGGGATCGCGTTCCAGGCGGGAGGGAGGTCTGTGCGGGCTGGATGTCCATTGGTTGTAGCGGCAGTGGAGGACTGGCGTCATCCAGCGGATGTCGCCCAGGGTTAAATCTGATTCGTGCGGGTGACTGCGGATGTGCGAAACTGCCTTGTGGGGCGGCATTTCTTTCAGCAAGACGTTTTTCCAGAATGCGAGTCCCTGTGCCCGCGCGGCGGTGATCATCGCAACAGTGCGGTTGGTGACAACAGCAGGAATCAGGCTCCCCAACTGCCTTCCCATGCCCAGGAATCCCCCGGCATCTCCGTAACAGCAGTTCATGTATGCCAGGAGCGGGGGCTTTGGCATGTCCCTGAGCAAAGGGAGGAGATCGGCCGCGGGTTTATCCTCACGGGCATTGTTTTCTGCGGCAAAAACCAGGCGGGAGGAATACCGGTCTCCGACGCCGTGCCCGTAATAATAGAGAATGTCAGGCTGAAACACGGGCAGCTTTTCCCTGAATGTTTCCCAGGTGGTGACGACCTGCAAATGCGCTTCTTTTGTGTCATCCGGGGACAGTGTGTAACGGCTGTCGGCCGGGGATAGCAATTCCTCCAGTTCCTTCAGGTGGGGTTCGGCTTTTGTGTCTTCGACGCCCTGGGGCTGCGGCGCGATGATGAGCATTTTGGGGGACGGGGGCAGTTCATAATCCTTTACAGATGCTGAATCGGACAATGCTACTGACCATTCGGTTGTGGAAAGAAATATCCCGTGATGCGCGAGGAGCATCCAGGGGAGTCGGGCAATGTGTTCGTCTTCGGTGATGATTCGTATTTCCGCTTCTCCGTTTTCGGGGCGGATATCCGAGGGCTTCACTTCTCCGAAAATCTGGGTGTAGAGATGGAGGCCGAGTTCGTATTGTCCGCGCTCGTCAAACAGGGTTTTCAGCCATTGGGAATCGAAGTTGATTATCCCTTGGATCAGGTGTGACAGGGGAATGTCTTTTCCTTTGATGTTTACGGTGTCCCCGGGGCCGAGTTTCAGGTGGGTTTGTGTAACATGCCGTTTATGGGCCTCGCCCTGGTGGATTCGCGCCTGGTATTGCCCTTCGTGATTTTCAATTTCGATGAAGAAGCGGGCCGTTGTGTTTGGTTTTTTGCATGAGAATGCCCATGCATCACGGGGCGGAGCGGGACAGGTTTTATCGTTGGCGTTATTTTCCACGTTGTTTCTCCGAAATGATATTTTTGAATACCCCGAAGGAGTTAGCCCGGGGTCAGCGTAGCGCCGAAATAAGATTTTTTAATACCCCGAAGGGGTTAGATAATCTAGCCCAGGGTCAGCGCAGCGCCACCCGGGGAAATGAATCTGGAATAAGATTTTTAATACCCCGAAGGGGTTAGATAATATAGCCCAGGGTCAGCGTAGCGCCACCCTGGGGAATGGATCCGAAATAACATTTTTTCCCTGAAGGGGTTAGATAATTTCCAGGGAAAATATTTTTGTTAATACGTTCCCAGGGTTGGATTATGTAATACCCCGAAGGGGTTAGATAATCTAGCCCAGGGTCAGCGCAGCGCCACCCTGGGGAATGGATCCGAAATAACATTTTTTAATACCCCGAAGGGGTTAGATAAGCTAGCCCAGGGTCAGCGTAGCGCCACCCTGGGGAATGAATCCGAAATAACATTTTTTAATACCCCGAAGGGGTTAGATAAGCTAGCCCTGGGTCAGCGTAGCGCACCATAGGGAAAGAATCCGGAATAAGATTTTTTAATACCCCGAAGGGGTTAGATAATCTAGCCCAGGGTCAGCGAATCGCCACCCTGGGAAATGAATCCGAAATAACATTTTTTCCCTGAAGGGGATAGATAATTTCCAGGGAAAATATTTTTGTTAATACGTTCCCAGAGTTGGATTATGTAATACCCCGAAGGGGTTAGATAATCTAGCCCAGGGTCAGCGAATCGCCACCCTGGGGAATGGATCCGAAATAACATTTTTTCCCTGAAGGGGATAGATAATTTCCATTATCTAACCCCTTCGGGGTATTATCTAACCCCTTCAGGGTAAATCGTTTTTGGGTTTTTGTTCCCAGGGTGGCGCTTCGCTTACCCTGGGCTAGATTATCTAACCCCTTCGGGGTATTATCTAACCCCTTCAGGGTAAATCATTTTTGGGTATTTCGTCCCAGGGTGGCGCTTCGCTTACCCTGGGCTAGATTATCTAACCCCTTCGGGGTATTATGTAACCCCTTCAGGGTAAATCATTTTGTTTGTATTTTGTCCCCAGGGTGGCGCTTCGCTGACCCTGGGCTAGATTATTTAACCCCTTCGGGGTATTATGCAACCCCTTGGGGTATTATGTAACCCTTCGGGGTAAATCGTTTTTTTGTATTTTTGTCCCAGGGCTATATTATGTAGCCCTTTCAGGGCATTTTCAATACCCCGAAGGGGTTAGATAATCTAGCCCAGGGTCAGCGTAGCGCCACCTGGGGAATGGATCCGAAATAACATTTTTAATACCCCGAAGGGGTTAGATAATCTAGCCCAGGGTAAGCGTAGCGCCACCCTGGGGAATGAATCCGAAATAACATTTTTTCCCTGAAGGGGATAGATAATTTCCAGGGAAAATTTTTTTTTAATACGTTCCCAGGGTTGGATTATGTAATACCCCTAAGGGGTTAGATAATCTAGCCCAGGGTAAGCGTAGCGCCACCCTGAGAATGAATCCGAAATAACATTTTTTCCCTGAAAGGGATAGATAATTTCCATGTTTCATTATATGGGCTAGATTATGTAACCCCTTCGGGGTATTATGTAACCCCTTCGGGGTATTATGTAACCCCTTCGGGGTAAATCGTTTTTGGGTTTTCGTCCCCAGGGTGGCGCTTCGTTTACCCTGGGCTAGATTATCTAACCCCTTCGGGGTATTATGTAACCCCTTCGGGGTAAATCGTTTTGGGTTTTCGTTCCCAGGGTGGCGCTGCGCTGACCCTGGGCTATATTATTTAACCCCTTCGGGGTATTATGTAACCCCTTCGGGGTATTATGACGCAATGCGTCATGGCAAATTTTTGCCGCGCGGGCTACGCCCGCAAAAGGTAAAAAGGTAAAAAGCCCAAAAGTTAAGGGGTCCTCACGAGACGGAACCCGAGGTTGTTGCGCCGGTCGGCCGGCGAGTAGTTGTACCGCGCAGCGCACGTTCGCGGGTACGTTGAGCCAACTGCCGCCCCGGTACACCCGGTTGGATCCGCCATTCATATATATGGGGTTATTACGCTGCTGCTTACTATAGGCATCGTCTGCATATATATCCTCACACCACTCCCATATATTGCCGAGCATGTCATGCAATCCGAAATCATTGGGTCCGAAACTCCCCACAGGCGCGGTCACCGCGTAGCCATCATCACAGTTATGAATTGTCCAGTCGTTAAACTTCTGTTTGGCTGTCTGATCAGCCACATTCGCATACCTGCACGCTTGATCCGGGTTATCTCCCCAGAAGCGGGATGTTGTTGTCCCTGCCCGGCAGGCATACTCCCATTCAGCTTCCGTGGGAAGGCGGAATTCATAGTTTCCCCTGTTTTCCCTGTTGAGCCATTTAATAAACGCGTTTGCATCCTCCCAGCTCACCTCGACCGCCGGCTGATCATCCCCGTTAAGAGAATTTCCCTTATACTCCCCGCTGTTGTGATCAGGTCTGAATTTCCTGTACCGGGCATTGCTCACTTCGTATTTTGCCATCCAAAAGCCATCCAGACAAACCTTATGCCTCGGAAGCTCATCAGCGTAATATTTATACTTTTCCTCTCCGCGTTCTTTTATAATATCAGCCTTTTCTTCCTCAGTCTGCCCCATCTCAAAGCATCCCCCGGGTATCCAGACGAACTCCGTCTCTGTCACAGGCTCGGTAAAAACTCTCTCTGCCTTGATAGCCGCACTGCCTAATGATGCCTCCAGGCTTTCCTCATTCCTTTTAATAATCCCTGACTGCTTTGCACTAAAATATCCGCTCCCGAACAAAGTCACACGATATTCACGCCCTGTTTTCAAAGGCAGTTTCAGAGCGGGAGAAACGGCCTGGGAAACACCGGTTTTCCATGTTTCCCCGTCCCGGACATCCAGGCGAACCCTGGCATCGGTATTTCCAGCATTGGCAAATGCCAACTGTCCTCCGGGACGATTCAGATATTCATAACCGCACCGCCACAGGGATATAAAAACGCACAAAACCAGCATCCCCAGGACGGCCCATGACCTCCGTGCAACCGGATAAACCTCCAGCGTGGAAATGCCGCTGTTCCTGGCAATGGCCCCGAGGCGCTGCCTGCCGTCTTTGCTCCCGGGCATTTCCCGCAGGGGAATCTCAGAAACCACATTTTCCATATCTCCTTTAATGGTTCCCTCCAACGGGGTCCGGGATAATTCAGACAGGCATTTCAACGCGTCATCCGGTTCCAGTTCCAGGCGTACCCGCTCCCGCATCCATTTCCAGGTAAGATGAGCCGGGCTGCCCTTTTCCGCGGGTTCCGCGTCATCCAGTTTTTTCAACAAAAAATTCAGAACCCGGACCTGTTCCTCCTCACCCCGGCGAATCACAAAGCCCGGGCGCAATATTGCCAGCACCGAATCGGAGAACCGCAGCCCCGCGGCATTTCGCGTGGTTCCCGGAACAGCAGTCAGACGCCCGATTCTTTCCGAGGGAAGTTCCGGATGAAATTCACGCCTCACAGCGTCAGCCATTCCCAGGGTGACGGGCTGTATCATCGCACATGCCTGGGCCAGCAGCAGGGCATCCCCCAGCATTGCTTCCAGGTATTCGGACAAATCCCTGTTTCCCTGCGGCGGAATCCCCTGCCAGTTTCCTGCTGCTTCCGAATAATCCTCCTGGGGAGCCCTCTCTGTCATAAACCTCCCGAAAGCGCACAGCAGCCCGTCTGCCGTGGCAGGATACAGGGGAATACCGTAATGCGCGGGGAGCGCGGCGCTTTCATCCCAGGATTCCTTTGCCCGCAGTTCCATCCATGCGGTCATGGGCCACCGGGCCACCGCTTCCATCACATAGCGGGCCCCGTGCCCGCGAATCCCTTTGCCGTCGCTGAAAATCAGGAGCAGGTATCCCTTCCGATCTGTTTCCAGGTCCTCGAGATAAAAAGCTCTGCCGTCTTCTGTAAAAAACTGTTCCGGGGACCCGCGAAATTTTCCATACAGCAGCGGAACGCCCAGGCCCGACATTCCTACTGCCAGTTCCCGGGCAATGGGATTCCACGCCAGGGCTTCCGCGAACATATCCTCCAGGATAATCAGGCTGCGGATCTTCCTGCGTTTGTAAAAAACCAGCGCGGGGATTCCCGCGTTATCCCCGGTGGCCTCTATGGAAGCAGGAACATCAAGTTCCCTGCTGGCCTGTCCGCTTTTAAAATACCCGATGGAATCCGCGAGATGGGCCAGTGAGGCATCATCCAGACGGGGAGAAAGCTCACCGCCGATACGCTCCAGGGGAAAACAGCGGGGCTTTGTTTTATCCCATTCCGGGGGGATGTCCTTGGGAACCTTCCGGGACTGCCACAGGTGAATCCCGTAAAAAAGGGTGAGGAGGAACAGCAGGGCCGAAACCAGGGCAGATTCCTTCCAGCCGTCACCCCCGGACATGGAACTGCGGGCAATCTTTGTGACAACAGGGACATCGGGATAAATTTTTATGCGCGGCTCAGGTACGGGGGATACATCGGGCCGGGATTCAGGCACGGTGGTCGTCGTGGTGGTCGTTGCAACGGGGCCGGTGTAAAAATACGGGATGAATTTATAACCTGCCAGCCCGCAGATCAGCACAAAAAGCGCGATTCCCCCGGAGAATAAAAAGGACCGGAACCGTCTTTTCGCGACAGGGCGGGCAGTTCTGCCGGAGCTTCCCGCGTGACGTAACCGGGCAGGAAAAGGTTTTTTATCCTTTTTCCCAAATCCCTGCAATTCTGCCAGCACCTTTTGCACATCAATCCGGAGGCCCGCGGGTTTCAAGTCCGCATCAAAAAAATCATCAAAACAGCGCAGGAAATCCGTGCGCTGACCTTCATCTTTTGCAAGCAAAGCTGTCAGGACACAGCGCAGGCGGGTGATGGTCCATTCGCCGCCGGTTCCCAGGGCCAGGGCGATGCGGTCATAGTCCCGTATGGTCAGGCGCAAGCCTTCTGATTCTAAGAAAATCAGGAAGGAATGAAGGGGGAAATGGTTCATGTTTGGGAATCCCGGTTAAGTTTTTTTAATACCCCGAAGGAGTCAGATAATCTAGCCCAGGGTCAGCGTAGCGCCACCCTGGGAAAGAATCCGAAATATCATTTTTTAATACCCCGAAGGGGTTAGATAATCTAGCCCAGGGTCAGCGTAGCGCCACCCTGGGAAAGAATCCGAAATATCATTTTTTAATACCCCGAAGGGGTTAGATAATCTAGCCCAGGGTCAGCGTAGCGCCACCCTGGGAATGAATCAGAAATAACATTTTTTCCCTGAAGGGGATAGATAATTTCCATGTTTCATTATATGGGCTAGATTATCTAACCCCTTCAGGGTAAATCGTTTTTGGGTTTTTGTTCCCAGGGTGGCGCTTCGCTGACCCTGGGCTAGATTATCTAACCCCTTCGGGGTATTATGTAACCCCTTCAGGGTAAATCGTTTTTGGGTTTTTGTTCCCAGGGTGGCGCTTCGCTTACCCTGGGCTAGATTATCTAACCCCTTCGGGGTATTATGTAACCCCTTCAGGGTAAATCGTTTTTGGGTTTTTGTTCCCAGGGTGGCGATTCGCTTACCCTGGGCTAGATTATCTAACCCCTTCGGGGTATTATGTAACCCCTTCAGGGTAAATCGTTTTTTTTGTATTTTGTCCCAGGGTGGCGCTTCGCTTACCCTGGGCTAGATTATCTAACCCCTTCGGGGTATTATCTAACCCTTTCAGGGTAAATCGTTTTTTTTGTATTTTGTCCCAGGGTGGCGCTTCGCTTACCCTGGGCTAGATTATCTAACCCCTTCGGGGTATTATCTAACCCTTTCAGGGTAAATCGTTTTTTTTCGTCCCTAGGGGCGTTTAGCTTACCCTGGGCTAGATTATCTAACCCCTTCGGGGTATTATCTAACCCCTTCGGGGTAAATCGTTTTTTTGTATTTTTGTCCCATTTATAACCACACACCCCTCTGTGGCATTGACAACAGCATACTGCCCGGTTTTCAGCATGGAGAATTCATCCTCACCCAGCGTGATCATGGGAACTTCCTTTCCGTAAAAATATTTGCTTACAATGGGACCCGCGGCTAGGATGGGTTCAATCCTTATGGTAACCATCCCTGCAGGGGCCCTGCCTGTCCTGACCAGTTCCAGCATGATCAGGGAGCCTGTACTCGATCCTTTGCCAAAAGGAAATGCAAGCACCTTGCCTGATATTGATTCCCCGAAAAGTTCATGACGGGGATCATTCACCCGGCCGGTTCCGGGGTCAACACCGCCCCAGAAACTTACGGACTGGGATGTTACGATAACCTCTCCCTCGCATTTTCCGGGTACGACACATTTTCCTTTCAATGTTTTTTTCACAATAAGTCCCTCCGGCAGATTTTTCCCCGGACAGCAGTGTCAGCACATTCCTCAATGCTTCCCAGAGTCACTTCAAGCCCTGTCTGGGAATAGCAGTAATTGGCAAATTTTGCGGAATCGGTCATGGCTGTATGAAAATTCCATGCTTCCGAGGGATATTGCAAGGGACACCCGTCTGTGAACAGCATAACACCTGAATTTTCCAATGCTTTCAGGATGCCGCTGTTCCTGGCCCATCCCAGGGCCGCGCGGCTGGTGAAGGCCCAGAATACGACATTGCTGTGAACACTTTTTCCCTCCATGAGCCGGGCCAGATATCTGAGTTCCGGAAATGAAAAATGCGGGCATCCGAGTACCACAACATCCGCAGCATCCCCTTGGGCTGTTGAAAGCCGCTCCCGGGCATAGCGAACTGCTTTCCGCGTCATTTCCAGAACAACCCCCGGTGTTTCTCCTTGGAAACACATTTCCAGTGTCCGGGCTTCGGGTGTGACTCCTATCAGATGAAAAAGCCCCACCGCGCCCGAGGAGGCTGCTGCCGCGCTGAAGGCTTTGAGAGCATCTGTATCTGTATTCCGGGGAATGCCTTTTAGTGCCGCGATACGGTCTCCGGCCATCTCCCCCGTCAGGAAACCAAGCAACGGGTAAACAGCTTTATCAGCAAGCATTTCCGGGGTAATGTCTTCCAGTTGAATGAGCATTTCAGCTTTCCGGTTCTCCTCCAGGTGGAGGCCGAAACGGGGAACCTTTCCCACGATGGCCGCGCAGATATCCATGAGGTCTGCGCAGCGGTTGGTTCTCGCCCCGATGATCGAATTTGCAAAAGCAATGGCATTGGATTCTCCCCATGCGATATCTTCCCCGAACCGGGGAATCATTCCCTGCTGGTAGGGCGCGCATGTCCATGTGGGGGTTGCCCCCATCTTCAGATACGCTGCTTCCAGTCGCCTGCTGTTTTCCAAGAGATCTGGGGGAGTCCTGTATTCCCGCCATCTGCGGAGATCAATGGCACTGGGGTTAAGCGATGCCGGAACAGCGAACCTGGCGCCCAGTTCAGCCATGTGTTCGGCGAATTCTACTCCGGCATCCACCATATATATAGTGGTATCAATGTGGACCTGGGATATATCCGTCATTGCTTCGGCCTGGAACAATTCGCCCAGATCAACAAGAACTGACAGCGATATGCGCGCCGCTTCTCCGTGTTTTCCGTCGAGGATTTCTTTTTCCTGATCTGTCAGATGCATTTTTTACCTCTTTTGTAACTACTACACCACTTTTTAAGTTCGTCCCCCCCTTTTTTAAAGGGGGCCGGGGGGATTTTACGTTGCTAAAAAAAGGTGTTACGGCAGAAATCCCCCCCGGCCCCCCTTTTTAAAAAAGGGGGGAGGAATTACCTCGTTCCCAAACTCCGGTTTGGGGACGTAGCTGCCTGCAAAACTCCGGTCTTATCCAATCATCCTTATTTTATTACAAAAATGATCTGTTCCGAGTATTTTTCTGAGGACACGGATAAACACGGATTTCATTCAAAAACGATCCGTTCGTGCCCTGTGATCGGAAAAATCAGTCAGCCCGCGGCGGGGATTTGTCAATCCCCCGCGAGCAACAACGGGTATTTTATTTCTTACAGAAAAAAGATCCGTGTTCATCCGTGTCCCCTAAAAAAACAGGCATTTTATTCGAACTGCCTGGCAAACTCGGCAAATTGCTTCTTCAATTCGTCCAGTTCTGCTCGGATGGCTGTGACTTCCTGCTCAAGTTCCGTAATTCTCTCATTTTCTGCCTGAACCTCAAGCCTTGCTGCTTCTGTCGGGGATTCCTCTTCATCGTCAACTGTCACTTCTCCGCAAAACAGATGTGTATAACGACGCTCCTTACGCCCGATCTGGCGCGGAAGTTTCACTACAAACGGGCCTTCCTTCCGATCCTCCAGTTCCCGGAGAGTTGCCTCCACCTCGGATAAATCGCTGAAATTGTACAATCGGGCAGTACGGCTCCGCAATTCTCCCAATGTCTGAGGGCCTCGCAGCAAAAGAACGCACAGGATGCCGATTTCCTGCGGGGAAAACGGGGCCGCGTTTTTTATGCTCTGTTCATATTTCGGGACGCGGCTCCCGATAGTCTTCACCTGCCACGCAAACTTTTTTTCACGCAGGGTGTCTAGTGCCCGTACCACTGTTTTTTCATCAAGCCCCATTACCGGATCACGGTTTGATTTCTGATTACAGGCGTTGGTAAGGGCGTTCAATGTCAGGGGATAGTAATCCGGGGTGGTGAGTTCCTTTTCAATCAGCGAGCCTAAGACGCGCGCTTCAACAAAATTAAGAATAACATCCATGATATTCACCTGATTTTTTCATTCGGGATGATTTTCGTCCAGTCGGCAGTTTTCGGCAGTTGGCAGTTGGCAGTCCGCAGTCCGCAGTCGGCAGTCGGCAGTCCGCAGTCGGCGACTGACACTATATGGGGACTGAAAACTGCCGACTGAAGACTGCCGACTGAAGACTGAAGACTGAAAACTGCCGACTGAAGACTGCCGACTGAAGACTGAAAACTGGAGACTGAAGACTGCCGACTACTGACTGAATCCTGCAAGCAAAAATTCACATTCGTCTTCCAAGGGGCATTGCCTGCATTTCGGATTTCTTGAATGGCAGATCTGCCTTCCCAGGCGAATCATATTCACATGCAGCGAAAACGATTTCCCTTCAGGAACCAGATCCTGCATTGCCCAGAATGTTTTTTCCGCATTGTATTTCCTGCTCACCAGTCCCAGCCTGTGACAGATTCTGTTTACATGGGTGTCAACAGGGAAGATGTCCGTGCCGCAGGAAAAAGCCAGGACAACACTGACAGTTTTAACGCCGATTCCTTTATGTCCGGTAAATAGTTTTATTGCCTTATCCTGATCCATATTGCATATGAAATCAGCATTATAATCACCGTACTCTCTTTTCAGCCATTGCAGGATATTCTGAATCCGTTCGCTTTTCTGATTTGCCAGTCCCCCGCTTCTGATGACATCCGCCAACTCTGATGCAGGAGCCTCAACGAGCTTATGCCAGTCTGTTTCCCCATCTGTGCCCCGGTATGCTTTTTCTAACGATCTGAATGCGTTAAAAGAATTTACATCGCTGGTATTCTGGGAAAGAATTGTCAGAACAAGGCTTTTTAACGGATTCGAATGCATTGGTTTGCTTTCCGGGATACCCATGAAATCTTCTAATATATCATTGATTTTCCGGGTCTTAAATTCTGAATTTTCCATGATCGTACTCGCTTGGGATCGGCAAATCCCAAGCATTCTCGCTCTAAAAATGATCGTCAGTCTGCCGGATTGCCAAATCCGGCGGGATCGTTTGGTTGAGATCACGCCGAAGTCCGAGCCGAGCGGAATTAAAAAATAAGTATGGATTCAGCATGAAAAATATGCCAGACTGATAACCGATATCCGAACAAATTGCAAAACAATAAGTGACCCGACTTTCAATGGGACACGGATAAACACGGATGAACACGGATTTCATTACAGAAATGATTCGTGCATATCCGCTGGTAAGGTGATTTCCAATAAAAAACATACCAGATCGAAGTTTGCAGTTCCGCCTTCAGGCGGTGTTAAGCCGCCTGAAGGCGGAACTACAAACTGTACTTGGTATATTCTTTTCTGGAAATCACCT